>DYDC01000002.1 GCA_020718125.1 Methylacidiphilum sp.
TCTCGTCCGGCTGCGCGCCGGCGAGCTTGTCGGGGTCGTCGAAGAGGTCGCTGAGGATGACGATGAGGCCGCGTTTGCGGAACCGCTCGGCGAGGTCGTGGAAGATGCGGCTGAGGTTGATCTCGTCGGCGAGGAGCAGGTTCGTGAAAATCGGGCCGGGCAGGAACGTGAACTTGCGGCGGCCGGTCTCGGGATCCTCTTGGGATGATGTCGGTGCCGGTGATGTCGCTCGGCATGAGGTCGGGCGTGAATTGGATGCGTTTGAAGCTGAGCGAGAGCACGCGGCTGAGCGAGTTCACCAGCATCGTTTTGGCGAGGCCGGGGACGCCCACAAGCAGGCAGTGGCCGCGGGCAAAGAGCGTGATGAGCAGTTCCTCGATCACGTTGTCATGGCCGACGATGACCTTGGCCAGTTCGTCGCGGATGAGGTTGAAGGCTTGTTTGAGACGCTCGACGGCGGCAACGTCGTCGGCCGGAGGGGGCGCGGCAGTTTGGCTCTGGCCCGTTCCAACTACGCGAACGGCTCGTTGGCGTCAATCACTTCGACTTCGACTTTGCAGGCTTGGCGGAACCGGCAGCGCGGATGGTGATGGTGACCTTGGCGCCGGGTTTGGGACAGACCTTCTCGTTGACGTTGTAGATGTAGTCGTTCGTGCCGTTGGCCATCGCATTGTCCACGACGGTGTCGGGATGGTGCATCGTGACGATGAGGTCGCCGAGCACGTCGCCCATGTAGCGGCCTTCCACGATGCGTGAGCCGGTGAACGCCCAGGTGTGCGGGCGCATCGGCTTCTTGATCTGCTCGTCGAACAGCAGTTCCTCGGCGCGGACACGCTTGTTCTTCTTGGTCTTCGGGTCGAGGTAGTCCACGTAAACCTCCATGGGGTCGCCGACAGCGGGCTTGTCAGAGCCGACGGCGTCCACGGGTTTGCCGGGATTCAGACCGAGGGTGAGCAGCGCGAGTTGGAAGTAGAACGGACGGACCGGCGCGACGAGGAGCGATTCGTAGGCCCGGCCGCGGGGTGAGGCAATGAGAACCTCGATGTTGCGTTCCCACGTCGCGATCTCGCCGGGCATGGTGATCTCACGCTTTTCGGGGTCAATGACCATCGGCGCGATGAGGACCTGGCCGCTGGGCAGCTTCATGATCTTCGGCGGCGTGCGGTCCTTGCCGAGATCGAAGTCGTCGGTCTTGAGGTAGCTCTCGAGGCTGGTGGGCGGCTGGTTGGTGTCTGCCGCGCAGGCGAGGCTGGCGGCAATGAGCAGGGCGGGGAGGATTCGCTTCATGGTTATTTGCCGCGGGCAGCTTCGAGTGCGAGGACGGCGTAACAGGTGACGAGGACGGGGTCGGATTCCTGCCAGCGACCGGCTTCGTTGAGCCAGTGGTTGCCTTCCTTCTGGAAGTTCAGGAGCGCGCGGATGAACTCGGTGCGCCAATCATGGGTGACTCCCTTCTCGTCGGTGATGGTGGCTTCGCCAAAGGCGTCGAGGGCCTTGGCCATCGCGTGCAGGTAGTAGTAGTGGCCTTCCCTGCCCATGCCGGGATTCTCGCTGAACGTCCAGTTGCGGCGGGCCCAGTCGAGGGCGGCCTGCGTGCGCGGGTCGTCCTTCTTGAGTCCGGCGTAGAGGAGGCTCTTGAAACCGGCGTAGGTCATCGAACCGTAGGACCGGAAGCTGACGCTGGCGTTGACGTTGGTGGTCACGGGGCCGCGCGTTTCGGTGGGGCCGTAAACAAAACCGCCACGGTCTTCGGCCGCCGTTGAGGCGTTGGTGTTGGCCGACGGCAGGTTCTGGCAGCGGGCGAGAAAGGCGAGGGCCTTGTCCCAATGCAACCGCGACTGCGTCTGCTCGGTCTCGCTGGCTTTGATGGCCTTGATCTGCTCGCTGACGTGCAGCGCCTCCAGCGCGAACGCGGTGTTGGACAAATCGGGGCGCTTGTTGCGCCCATACCCGATGCCGCCGTAGCGCGGGTCGTCCTTGCCGACGTCCTCGCTCTCGTCGAACTGCGAGTTCAACAGGAACGTCCGGGCCTTGGCAATGACGTCGCGATGTTCGGGCTTGTTGAGCGTGGCCAGCGTGGTCAGGCAGATGGCGGTCGAGTAGTTGGGGTAGGGGTCGGCGGGCGGGCCGCCGTAGATGGTGCCGTCGGGCTTGGCGCAGGTGAGGATGAACTTCGTGCCCGCTGCGATGCGCCTCCCGGCGTCGGGCGTGAGGCCACCGGGCGTCTGCGCGAACGCGAGCACGGCCAGGCCGGTGATGGCCGGATGCTTGTGCCAGGAACCGTCCTGTTCCTGCTGCTTGGCGAGGTAATCAAGGCCGTTGGCAATGGCGCGGTCGGCTTCCTGCTGGGTAGAGATGTCCACTGCCAATGCTGTGGCGATGGTGACGGCACAGGTCAAGGTGGCAACCAAGTGATTCTTCATGATGATGGTTTTTCCACCTGCTTTAGTTGCGTTTCACGGGGCAAAAGTTGTCCGTGCAGAAGACGGCAGGGATTGGTTCCTCTTCAACGCGTCTCTGGCGCCGCCGGCGAAGCGGTGTTTGCGATCTTCGCGCCGCTGGTATTGCCTCCTGCCACAACGATGTCATTAAGGATGGACAGCGCCTCTTGAAGCGTGGGGTCCAGAGAGGGTTTCTTCGGATCGTCCTCGTCATCCTCATCGGTGTCGCTGCTGTCATCCCGGGGGACCTTGGCGGCGGCAGTGGGCTTCGTCGTCGCAGCGGCAGTGGAGGCGGTTGGCGGCAAGGGATGCAGCACTATCTCGGTAAGTTTCGGTTCCGGCATGTTGCGCGACTTGCGCTCCTTCTTGCGGCTGTCGGTCCGGTTCTCGTCGGCTTTCTTCTCCTGTTGGCGCTTGGCGAGGTTCAGCGAGACGTAACCTTCTTTGATCTGTTGTGCGACGCGGGCGATGTCGTCCTGGATGTAGGCGAAGTCACGGTCCTTTTGCAGCCGCTCCGTGGAGCGGCGGCGCAGCTCGGCCAGTTCCTGATGCCGGACGGGGTCGCGGGAGTAAACGGCTGCCGACACCTCGTCGTAGGGCATGGCGTTGTCGAGCGCCGACTCGCCGATTTCGCGGGAGTCGTAGATTGAAGGCAGGATGATGTCCGGGATGACGCCGCGGTGCTGCGTGGAGCCGCCGGCGATGCGGTAAAACTTCTGCGTCGTGAGCTTGAGCGCCCCGGCCTTGGCGTCGCCGAAGGCCCAGTTGGCCATCGGCAGCATGGTTTGCACGGTGCCTTTGCCGAAGGTCTTCTTGTCGCCGACGACCATCGCGCGGCCGTAGTCCTGCATGGCTGCGGCAAAAATCTCGGAAGCCGAAGCGCTGAGGTGGCTGGTGAGCACCAGCAGCGGCCCGTCGTAGGCGACTTTCGGATCCTCGTCATCGAGAATCTGGATGCGACCGCGGAAGTCCTTCACCTGGACGACAGGTCCTTGCTTGATGAAGAGGCCGGCCAACGCGACGGCCTCGTCGAGGAGGCCGCCGCCGTTGCGGCGCAGGTCGAGGACGATGCCATCCACGCGCTGTGCCTGGAGTTTCTCGATCAACATCGCGACGTGGCGCGTGGTGCTGACGGCGTTCGTGTCCGCGTTGCGGTCGCGATCGGTGTCGGCATAGAACGAGGGCACCTCGATGACGCCAAGCTTGCGGACGGGACCGGCCCCGTTGCTCCCATGCTCGATGACCTTGGCCTTCGCCTCCTGCTCCGTGAGTTTGATCTCCTCGCGGATGAGGGTGACGACCTTGCGGACGGAGGAATCGGGCGCGCTGGCGGGAATGACGGTGAGCCGGACTTTGGTGCCCTTGGCGCCCCGGATTTGCTCGACGACCTTGTTGAGCTTCATGTCCACGACATCCACTGGCTCGTCTTCGCCTTGCGCGACGGCGACAACGCGGTCGTCCACCTTGAGCTGGCGGCTCATGTCAGCCGGACCGCCTGGCACGAGGCTGACGATCTTGGTGTAGCCGTCCTCGGACTTGAGCACCGCGCCGATGCCGAAGAGCGAGAGCTTCATGGTGATCTCGAAATTCTTCAGTTCCGATTTGCCGAGGTAGTCGGAGTGCGGGTCATAGGCGTGGCAGAGCGAGTTGATGTAGGCTTCCCCGACATCGTCGGCGTCCATTTCGCGGATGGAGCGCAGCATCCGGTCGTAACGCCGCGTGATCAAGCGGATGGCCTCCTCGGGCTTGGTCTTGTTGAGGTGTTCCTGGAGCAGCTCGTGTTTTACGCGCAGGCGCCAGAGTTCCCTGGCGGCGGCCTCATCGGCGGGCCAGACCGCCTTGGTGCGGTCAATCTGGATTTTCTCGTCGTTGCTGAAGTCGGGGGGTTGTTTGAGGAATTCCTTGGCCCAGCCGACGGCCTGCTCGACGCGCTGCTCGTAGCGCTCGAAGATCTCGAACGCCGGGCTGGCGTCGTCGGCCAGTGTCCGGCTGGTCAGCATCGCACGGTAACGCTCGAACTCCTGGAGGTCGCTTTGCCGGAAAAACATCCGTGTATAGTCCAACGCCTCGATGTATTTCCGGAGAAACCTGGCCGCAAGGGCGTCGTCGAGTTTGTGGTGGTTGTAGTGGGCCTGCTCGAACAGTTTCGCGGTGAGGTGGGCGATGCGGCCGGCGTCAGGGGTCGGCTTGGGCGCGGCAAAGGCCTGCGCCGCGACAAAAACGGCTGTCAGCAAGAATCCAGATAGTCTCAACGTCATGGTGTGATTCTTGCGTATCCCAGCCATTCCCGCAAGCCGAAGAATGGCACCGAGCGGGCAGGGGCAGGGCATCTGGACAGGCTGCCTCGCGACTGATGACTCTCTACGCGTGGACACGCTCCTTCCCCCTCCTCATCGGGCGAAGGTTGGTTCCATCCCGATCTTGGGCTGATCGGGTGGTGATGGCGGCTTGTTACTACTTCCGGGTCGTGCCGGCGGCCTTGCGACTGAGGCAAACCTTGCCAGAAGCGACCAGCACCAGGATGGCTGCCAGACAGGCACCTTGTTCATACGTCAGCATGCCGTCAAGGACTCCACGCGCGATGCCCGCCAGCGCCACCCCAACTACGACGTCCATTACTCGGTTCATAGAGCCACTGGACAGCAGCTATGAGGTCATGCATCAATCCAATTCACAACAGCATGGCGTTGCGGAAACAGGTGACAGAAATCTCCGGCTGGCGCGTCCGTTGCGCCGTTTTTGTCCGGCCCGTGTTCAATTCTGTGCGAACCGAGGCTCGACGCCGTTGCCGCGCAGTGCTACGGATAATGCCATGAGCGAACCCCAAACCGTGGCTGCGCCGAAGAAGGTCAACCTGCGCCGTCCCGAAGTCATGGAGCAGGTCCAGGCGCAGGTGGAGCAACACTACCGCAGCATCGTCGTCGAGAAACTGCGCGCTTCCGGCAACGTCCTTTTCGCCGGTGGCCTGACCGTCCGGCTGGCGAAGCAGTTCGGTTTCTGCTACGGCGTCGAGCGGGCCATTGACCTCGCCTACGCCGCCCGCAAGGTTTTCAAGGACAAGAAGCTCTACATCCTCGGCGAGATCATCCACAACCCCGAGGTCAACGAGCAGGTTCGCCGCATGGGCATCAAGACGCTCACCGGGGAGCGCCCCGAAGCTTCGCTCGACGACGTGACAGCCAGCGACGCGGTCATCATCCCGGCCTTCGGCGCCGAGGTCAGCACGATGGACCGCCTGAAAGCCATCGGCTGCCGGCTTGTGGACACTACTTGCGGCGACGTGCTGAGCGTGTGGAAACGCGTCACACAATACGCCTCCGACCAGATCACCTCCATCATCCACGGCAAGGCATGGCACGAGGAAACGAAGGCGACCAGTTCCCGCGCGCTCGCCAAAGGCCCCGGTCTCTACCTCGTGGTCTATAATCTCGAAGAGACCGACTACGTCTGCGACTACATCCGCCGCGCCGGCAGCAAGGCGGAATTCCTCAAGAAGTTCGAGGGCGCGCACTCACCCGGATTTGATCCGGACCGCGACCTCCAGTGCATCGGACTCGCCAACCAGACCACGATGCTGCGCAGCGAGACGGAGGAGGTCCAGCGCCGCCTGCGCCAGGCCATGCGCGACCGCTACGGCGACGCCGAGTTGCCTCGGCGCTACCAGTTCTTCGATACGATCTGCGGCGCCACACAGGAAAGGCAGGATGCCCTCGATGACCTGCTCCAGCAGCCGCTCGACCTGATGATCGTCGTCGGCGGCTACAACAGCAGCAACACCTCGCACTTGGTCGAGATGAGCGAGAAACGATGCCCCACCTATTTCATCAAGGCCGCCAGCAAGATCATTTCGGACACCCGGATCCAGCACTTCGACCTCCACAAACAAGGGGAGATTGAAACTGCCGACTGGCTTCCCATGGGGCGTCCCGTCTCCATTGGCGTCACTGCCGGCGCCTCCTGTCCGAACAACCTCATCGAGGAAACCATCCGCCGCCTCTTCGAGTTGCGCGGCGTCACACTGGAGAATCTGCTGGAGTCGTAAACCGGAGCTTCAGCCGGCCCGCTTGATTCTCTCGACGATGGAACTGGTCGAGTAGCCCGTCTTGAACTTCACCAGGCGGATTTTCGCGCCACGTGCCGCCAGCGCCTGCCGCTCGTCCACGTCCAACGTGGCCAGCGTGTAGTCGCCTCCCTTGACATAAACATCCGGCGCCAATGCGCGCATCACCGGCGTTGCCCGCGCGGTGTTGAAGATCACCACGTAGTCCACAGCCGCCAATCCGGCCAGCAGTTCTGCGCGCGCCCGTTGCGACATGATGGGCCGTCCCGCGCCCTTGAGCGCTCGCACACTCCGGTCGCCATTGAGCGCCACCACCAGCACGTCGCCGAAACTCCTGGCCGTCTCCAGATACTCCACGTGGCCGGGGTGCAACAGGTCGAAGCAACCATTGGTCAGCACGACCCGCTGGCCCTTGCGCCGCAGCTTGCGGCGGATGGTTGTGAGATTGGCGAGGGTCTGAATCTTGGCGCGCATCAGTGGCGTGCTTTATGGGACAAGAGGGGCCGTTTCGTCAAGGCGGCTGCGGCGCGGCGGGCGGCGCTAGACAGCCTTCTTCTGCGCAGGCCGTTCCCAAGGCGCTTCTTTCTCACCCCGGCGCTTGCCGGTCCAGCGAGCCAGCACAAACAGCGCATCGCCGAGACGGTTCAGGTATTTCACCACGGTCTGTTCGCCCGGATGCGGTTCCTCGCGCGCGAGTCGCACGCAGAGCCGCTCAGCCCGCCGGCAGATCGTCCTTGCCAGGTGCAACAGCGACGGCGCCTTGCCGCCGTCGGGCAGGATGAACTCCTCCAGCGGATTCAATTCCGTCTCGCAGCGGTCCATCAGTTCCTCCAGCCGTGTCACCTCCGCATCGCCGACGGCTGGCATCCCGTCCATCCGGTCGGCGGGCGCAATACACAGGACGGAGCCGACGCTGAACAGCTCGTTCTGGAAGGCGCGCAGGATCGTCTCCAACTCCGGGTCGTCGTTGAACGCCCGCGCCACGCCGAGCGCGGAGTTCAACTCGTCCACCGTGCCGTAGCACTCGACACGCAGGGAGTCTTTGGGCACGCGCTGGCCACCTGCCAGCCCCGTCACGCCCTGGTCGCCCGTCCGTGTATAGACTTTTGTGATTCGCATCGTGTGGTCCTCCTATCGAAAACTCTGCCGCTTTTCCCTTCTCAAGAGCCAGATGAAGAAAGGCCCGCCGAGCAGCGCCGTCAAGACGCCCACGGGAAGTTCGAGCGGCGCCATCACCGTCCGGCAGACAGTGTCGCAGATGATCAGGAACCCCGCCCCGCCCAGCAGCGAGCAGGGCATCACCAGCCGATGGTCCGCGCCGAACATCATCCGGACCGCGTGCGGCACGATGATGCCGATAAACCCGATTGGCCCGCTGAGCGAGATCACCGCTGCCGTCACGATGGACGCGCCGAGAAACACGAGCTGTTTCACGCGGCGCACACTGACGCCGCGGCTGTGGGCGAGCGCCTCGCCGGTCGCCAGCAGGTTCAACGGCCGTGCCAGCGCCAGCAGCAGCGCGCTGCCGATGGCGAAGAAAATCGCCGCCCGCCACACGGGTCCGAATCCAGTCACGTCGAGGCTGCCCACCGTCCAGCGCATGATCTGGAAGGCATCCACGAAATCCGCGCGCCAGTAGAGCAGGAACAGGATGATCGCCGAGATGAAGTAGCTGATGATCACGCCCGCCAGCACCATCGTGGTTGTCGGCAACTGCCCGCGACCGCTCGCGACGAAATACACCAGCCCCACGCTCAACAGGCAGCCCGCAAACGCCGCCGCCGGCAGCGGGGAGACGCCGAGCGTGTAGAGCAGCGTGCCGATTGCGCTGACCTCGACGCCGCTGCGGATGGCGACGACAGCGCCGAGCGAGCCGCCAGCGGCAATGCCGAGCGTGTAGGGGTCGGCCAGCGGATTGCGCAGCATCGCCTGGAAGCCCGCGCCCGCCAGCGCCAGCGCCGCGCCGGTCATGGCCGCGAGCACGATCCGCGGCAGCCGCGCCGTCATCAGGATGAGCATGTCATTGTTGCCAGCCGGCCCGAACAACGCCGTGTGCATGTCAATCGTCGTCGGCCCGATGAACGGGCAGATGGCCGCCGCGATCACGAAGAACAGCGCCGACAGCGCGAGCGGCATCGCCAGCCGGCGTCCAGTGCTCGCCAGCGGCGCTTCGTCGGATGGGCGTGGCGCGGTCATGATTCCAGTGATGGCAGGAAAGCGTCGGCACGGCGGACCTTCACGTCATACACCGAGGCCAGCAGGCGTTCATCAAGCACGTCGGCCGACATCCCGTCATGCACGATCCGGCCGGCTTTGAGCAGCACCACCCGCTTGCAGCTCAACGCGGCGAGGTTCAGGTCGTGGACGGCGGCGACAACGGTCGTGCCGCGTTCCTGGTTGAGATGGCGCAGGAGGCGCATGATCTGGGCCTGGTATTTGATGTCGAGCATCGCCGTCGGCTCGTCCAGCAGCAGAACCTCCGGCGTCTGGGCCAGCGCGGAAGCAATCATGGCCCGCTGCCGCTCGCCGCCGCTGATCTCGTTGAAGGTGCGGTCGCGGAACTGAAGCGTGTCGGTCCGCAACATCGCCTCGCGCGCAATCTCGATGTCCCGCGCCGTCTCGAACTCGAACGGGCCGAGGAATGGGTGCCGGCCCATCAGCACCCGTTCAGCGACCGTGAACCCGAACGTCTCTGGCGCTTCTTGCGGCACGACCGCGATGGCGCGGGCGATGGCGCGCTGCGGCAGTGTGCGCAAGTCGTGGCCGTTGAGGTGCACTTCGCCGCTGCGGGGATGCAGGTAAGCGTAGAGCAGCCTCAACAGCGTGGACTTGCCGGAGCCGTTCGGGCCGAGCAGGCCCACGAACTCGCCCGGCTGGATCGCGAGGTTGACGCCGCGGATCACTTCGCGCTCATCGTAGGCAAAGGATAGACCGCGTGTTTCAAGGATCGGGGCGCTCATTGAAGGAGTTTGGCCAGGCCACGGACGGTGTCGCCGATGCGCGGGCCGGGAATCAGCGCGTGGTCGGAGAGCAGCACGCCCACGTGCCCTGCGGCGACAGCGGGCAGGCTGGAGAACCTGGCCCAGTCTTGTTTGCGGCGCGCGATGGCCTCCGATGACATGTCGTTGGTCATGCCTTCGCCCATCAACTCGACGATCGCGGCGGGTTTGCGGGCAAGGACGGTCTCAAGGCTGATCTGGGGCCAGGATTGGTTGACATCGGCCAGCACGTTGGTGCCGCCGGCGATGTTGATGAGGTCGTTGAGAAACCCGCGCGCGCCGACGGTCAGCATGCCTTGGAAACCGCCCAGCGGCCGGCCGATGACCAGCAATGTCCGCTGCGGAGGCCGGCCGGATGTTTGGGCGCGGACGGCGTCGAGTTCGGCGCGGATGCGGGCCACAGCCTCCCGGGCGGCATCAGCGCGGCCGGTGACCTCGCCGAGCTTCTTCATGGCCGCCAGAATTTCCTCCACGGTGTCGGTCTTGAGGGGCAGGGTCGGCAGACCGGTGCCGCGGCATTGTTCCTGGAGGTGGCGGCTGTAGTCGGCCGTGACGATGAGATCGGGCCGGAGCGCGAGCAGCCGCTCAAAACTGAGGTCGGCGTAGCCGCCGATCTTCTCGCAGCGCGCAGCTTCAGGCGGATAGCGGCAGAATTGCGTAACACCGACGACCTGGCCGCCCGCGCCGATGGCGAACAGCATCTCGGTCAGCGAGGGCACGGTGGAGACGATGCGCTGCGGCGGGCCGGCGTGGGCCGCGAGCGCGCCGAGGCATAGCGCGAGCGGGATGGATCGTGCGAAAGCGATCATGGTGTCACGGCAACTTTCCCTTCAACACCATCGGCAGGCCTGCCGCCATGAACACAACCGTGTCGGCGATGGCGGCGATCTGCTGGTTCAGGCGGCCTTGTTCGTCGCGAAAGCGGCGGGCGAGTTCGTTCTCTGGGACGATGCCAAGGCCGACTTCGTTGGAGACGGCGATGATGTGCGCGGGCCGTTTGGCCAGCGCGTCGAGCAACGATTGGGCGCGGGCCGGCTCGAAGCGCGACGGCTGGCTGTGGTGCGGCGCGAGCAGGTTGCCCAGCCACACGGTGAGGCAGTCAATCAGCACGACATCGAACTCCAGGCCGCGCTGGACGAGCACGCGGGCCGGATCGTGGGCCTCCTCGATGGTGGTCCAGTCCGGCCCGCGCGCCATGCGGTGCTGTGCGATACGCTCCCGCATTTCGTCGTCAAGAGCTTCCGCAGTGGCGAGGAACAGCTTGCGCCGGCCGAGCCGCGCCGCGAACTGTAGCGCCAGGGTGCTCTTGCCGCTGCGGCAGCCGCCGAGGATGAGGATGCGTTGGTGCGGCGTGGTGGCCATGGTCAGAACTTTACACCGACGCCGCCCTGCACGGCGAGTCCCGGCGCGGGATTGTAGGCCCGCCACCATGTCGGGTCGGTCCAGCCCGGATAGTGTGTGGTGGGGTAGTTCTCGTAGAGGCTGTCGAGGACGTTGTTCACGGCAAGAAAGACGCGGGCGTGTTTGCAGGGCGTCCACGTCAGCTTGGTGTTGACGACGGTGTATTGGTTCCGACCGAAGTCGTTTCGCAGGTCATTGGTGGGGACTTGCTCGGCCGCGTGGAGGACTTCCCACGACCATGAGAGCCACTTGACCGGCATCCAAATGAGTCCGCCGCTGATCATGTGCTGGGGCACCTGCGGTATCTGGTTGCCGTCGTAGTCGCCGCCGTCAAAGCGCGAGTCTTGCAGCGTGTAGTTGAGATTCAGGTTGAGCCATTTCATCGGCGAGGAGTGCAGGCCCAACTCAATGCCGTTGCGGGTCTCATCGAAGTTTTGGTTCTGCGGCCACGGGTCGGCGAACGGGTCGAGCTGGATGTCGTCCTTCATTTGCATATTCAATCACGGGGGCAGTATTCACTCTTTCAGATCATCGAAACTCAGCTATCGTTTCTTGAAGCCAAGCATTACCAGCCCGACTACCAGAAGGAACCCCAGGACGAATAGCCATGGAATAGGGGCTGAAGATGCTGCGCTGCTTGGTGCGCCGGCTTCCTGCATTTCGAATCCTTCTACGGACTTGATCTCCGCCGTGACCTTATCCGCGCCCTTTTCGTCAGGAGCGCGACTCTTTGACTCTTGGCTGTTTTGGGTAATAGACTTCGCCGGGTCTCCCGATTGTTGCTGCCGTGCCGGGGGTTGTTGGCCCTGTTCCGGTTTCTTTATGGTGTTCAAGGCCTTCATGAACCCCTGTTCGAGGGGGCGCAGGCCAGGGACGGACAGGAGCGTGCTGGCAGTGAAGCTGGTGAGCTGGGGGTTGTTGCAGGTGTGGTCGCAGCAGGCCAGCCCCTCGTTCTGGACGCTTTTGGCATACTCTTCCGCCAGGGCCTCCACTACCTTTTTATCCGGTTTCCAGTATTCCTTGCGTACCGTCTCCAGCATCCGCGCCACCACCGACTGGTAGGCCCACATATTTTTTGATTGCCGGAACAGCTCCTTGATACCCAGGCCGTTTCTGTCCTGCACATAGGTTTCGTACATCTCCTGCCACTTGGCGGCATCCACCGCCTCCGGCACGGTGACCTGCCAGCCCCACAGATGTTCCGTCACCTTGTCCACGAAGCGCGCCCCGGCATAGCCTTCCTTCATCATCGCCTTGATCCATTCAGGATTCAGATAGCGGGAGCGCATTTCCCGGCCCATAACCTTTTCCAAGGTCTCCTGTTTGGGCTGGGTGGGGTTGCTCATGTTGGTGACGTAAACCTCGGGGCTCTTGCCGTCCACGGCGCGGATCGCCATGGCGGTGCCTCCCAGATACTGGAAGAAATCGTCGTTATCCAGCGTTGCGAAGACATTGGAGGAGCGGCTGTGGATGGCGATCTTGCTACCGGACAGGGCGCTCTTCAGCAGGGTTTCCCCCAGCTTCTCCCGGCCATGTTCGCCGCTGTCCCCCCAGAACCCCTGGCCGTAGAGGTGGCTCATCCGCATGAAATAGACATCTGCCACCTGTTGTTCGTTGTCCCAACTGTTGGATGCGACGATCACCTTGTCCAAGTTGGGGCCATAGGCCCCGGAGGGCGTGGTGAATATGCGCACCGTGGCCAGCCGCCGGGCCTTCTCTTCCGGCATCCCTTTTTCCATCAACATCTTTTGGGTTCTTATGACATTGGTCCGCAGCAGGTTGTCCTCATCAGGCTGGTCCCGCGCCACGGTCACCGCCTGATCCAAAAGTGCCATCAGATTGGCAAACAGGTCGCGATAGAGGCTGGAGGGAACCATGGTGACGTCAATCCGTCCGCGCCCCAGCTCCTGCCGCGGGATCGCCTCGACCCCCTTGACGCGGCCCCGCTCGTCCCACTGGGGGCGCACCCCCATCAGATGCATGATCTGCGATTCCATCACGCCTTCGTGACGGATGGTTTCAGTGGCCCAGATGTTGAAGGTCAGTTTGTCGGGGTAACTGCCGTGGCGCTTCCGGTATCCGTCAATCAACTCCTGGGCCAGTTTTGAGCCGGTGGCATAGGTGGCCGGAGAGGGCACCCTGGTGGGATCGAAAGCGTAGAAGTTCTTGCCGGTGGGAAGCGACTCCGGCGCACGGATCGGGTCGTTGCCCGGCCCGGAGGGGATATACCGTCCCGCCAGGGCCGTGACAAGGGAATCAAGCTCCCGCCGTCCGCTCTCGAGAATGGCCGCTTCAAGCGCAGCAATCCGTTTCTGCCGCTCTTCGGGTGTAAGCTTCTTCTCAATGGTCACAATCGCCTCGGCCGTGCTTCTCAGGTATGTCCCTTCCGGCGCCTTGCCGAAGGTATGCAGGCCGAACGGCGTGGTCTTTTCCCCAATATCCCTGATGTAGTCGTCCAGTTCCTCCACCTGTTCAGGAGTTGTGATGCCGGACAGCTTCAGGTCGGTCAGCAGTCCCCCCTTGCGGGCCAGCCTGTTGATCTCCTCCAGCTTGGCGCTTGCCAGTTGGGGCGATTTTTCCCGTGCGCTGTTGTGGTCGCCGATCAGCGCGGCCATCTCCTTCAACTCCCGGTTCATGCCGGCTTTGTCAAAGGGGGGCGTCATGTGGTCGATCACCACCCCCATGCCGCGGCGTTTGGCTTGGAGCCCTTCACCCACGTCATCCACGATGTAGGGGTAAATGTTGGGCAGCTCCTGAATCAGCAGCTCCGGCGGGTCTTCACGGGTAAAGCCCACCTCCTTGCCGGAGAGCCATTCATGGGTGCCGTGGGTGCCTATATGGGCCACGGCATCGGCCTTGAAGCCGCGCTTGAGCCAGAGATAGAACGCAACATACTGATGGTGAGGGGCGATGGTGATGTCATGGTAGAGCTTCTTGACATCCTGTTCCCAGCCCCGCGACGGCTGCGGGGTGAAGAGGATGTTTCCGTATCGCACTGCGGGGATCACCAGGAACTTTTTCCCGTTCAGGTCATGCCAAGTCATGATGGAGGCGGTATCCGGCTCGCCCCAGTTTTTCACCACTGCCTTGCGGAAGCTCTCCGGCAGTTCCATGAACCAACTCTTATAGTCCGCCAGCGGGATCAGCACGGCCTGGCCGCTGTGGGCTAGCCGGTCTATCTCCGCCGGGGCCCAATTACCGATATTGCGGCCATAGGTATGCAGATCCTCAAACAGACGGTCTTTGGCAAGGTCGGCGCTGCCGATGTCATAGCCTTCAGCCTTCAGCCTGGTGATGATCTCATGGAGGCTTTCCGGCAGGACATTCAGATAGGCGGCGCCGATGTTCTGTTTTCCCGGCGGGTAGTTGTAGTAGATGAGGGCGACCTGTTTCGTGCTGTTCGGCTTCTGTTGCAGGGCCAGCCAGCGTGTAACCCGCGCCGTCAGCCGTTCGATCCGTTCCGGGATCGGGCGGGTCTCGACATATTCAAGGCCGGTGGCGCGGTCAACGGCCCGCTCCTTTGTCGCCACCACCGTCGGCTGGATGATCCCGGCCAGTTCCGGCAGGCCGATGGATGAGCTACGCTCGAAGATGTCCAGCCCGACCGGGGATTTTTCCCATTCCTCACGGGACTGGGAGCGCAGGGTAACGGCGTCAATCACCGGCACCCCCAGGCGGCTCAAGACCGGTATGGCCCGTTGGGGCGTGATCCCCACCTTGAGCGATACGCCGATCACCGCCTGCACCCTGCTGGCGCCGTTTTCATCAAAGAAATACTGCTCCACCGCCCGTTCCGAGGGGTAGCCGAAGACCGGCAGCACATTCATCTCCTGCCGCTCCAGCGCATCAATCAGGCTGTCGAGCAGGTCGGTTTCACCGTTGTCCATCATGGTCTTGTAAAAGGGGATGCCGATCCAGGGACCGGGCCGTTGGCGATAGAGACGACGGTAGTCGGCAAAGTCGGTCACGGTGCGGCGACCTTCCTTCAGGTAGATGCCGAACTGGGGGATCGCCGCCGGTTCCCGGTATGTCACCGCCAGACCGCAGTCCCGTTTCAGCAGATACAGGATCATGTTGACCGTATTCTCCAGCCCCCCCTCCTGCTGATAGCGGGCAACCGTGCGGTCATTCTGCAGTCCCAGAGCACGGTCATTCTGGCCGTACGCCCCCCCCACGGCATAGACCTTCATCCCGGCCTGCTGCATGCTAGTAATGGATGGTTTCAGCAACTCCAGCATCCGGCGATCCATGATATGGACAATGCCGAACCCTATTGCCCCGGCCGGTTGCCCTGTTTGAGCGGCGGCCTCCCGGCAGAGTCCCGCCTTGGTAACCACCTCAAAGTTGATTCGACGGACCAGTTCGGGATACTTCGTCCTGATGCTATGGACCGCCTGCACCGCCTGGCGGGTGTTGAAATCCCCCGGCATCAGACAAACTCGCACCGGCCCTTCGGCGGCCTGGGCAGCAAACGGCAACGCCAGCGTTAGAACCATACCGGACAGGACGCGCAGCAGCCCAGTTCCAATACTATTCCGGCACATAGACCACCTTCCCGTCCTTGAGCTGGTAGGCGGTGCCCAGCCGCACCCCCTCGCCGGAAAGCCGTTTGTCCGTCACCTTGCGCACCTTGATCTCCTTCCCCTTCTTGATGATCACCTCGATCTTGCCGTCGGCTGCCTGTTTGGTAATCGTCGTCTCGGATGTGGGGTCCATCAGGTCCAAAATGTTGTAGGCCATGAACAGGGCGATCATCATGCTGACGATAAAGACCACACTGGCGTCGAACAGGTTGGCCACGCCGGAGATTGGGTCCTCCAGCGGTTCGTCGTACTTGTCAAAACGGTTGCGTCGTTTAAGGTGCCTCATGGTCGCGCTCCTCTTCCGCCGGTTGGGTGGGACCGCCCAGACGCTGTCGCAGCATCAGTTCGGTCAGGTACTCCATCTCCCGCATGTCGGCCCGGACCCATTTCTCCTTTACCAGCGACATCAGGTAGGCCGCGATACTGCACGCCAAACCTACAACCACGGTGGTAAAGGCTGTCACCATGCTGCCTGCCATCTTGGGCAGATCCCCTTGAGCAAGTGATGAAAGCGATATGCCCATCGGGATCAGGGTGCCCATTAACCCCAAAGCCGGGCCGACCCGGATCACGAAGCGGATCATGTCCAGCGATTTTACCTGCGCCAGCTCGGTGGTTTGCAGCAGGCATTCCATGGCGATATCCAGATTGGAGTTCTCCTGCGCATCCGCCAGTGCCGCAGTCAGCACTGTCCGGTAGCGTTCAAGGGGGGTGGATATGCCCTGCCGACGTTCCAGCCACTCACGAAGAAATCCGCCAAAGAAGATGGTGACCCATCCCACCAGCAGCACCAGTCCAGCAGCCACCGGAAACAGCAGCACTGACGAAATCAGGTAAAGAACGGTTTCAAGTCCGGCTAGCAGGTTCATTTGATCTCTCCCTTGTTCCGAAAAAAGCCGATCAGCAGCGCCGCCATCAGCAACACCAACAAAATCCCGCCTCCACGGCCGCTTCCGACTGTCGGCTGCAATTCCTTGAGAAATGAGCTGTACATGATTTTAGCCTGTTCAACCTTGGCCGGCAGAAAGAGGGAGGCGATGAAGTAGATCCCGATGGTGATCATGGCCAGCCCCAGTGAGGGGACTGAACGGCGTGGTGATCCATGTCTGGTAGCCAGCATCACCAGCAGGGTCATGATGCTGAAAGCGATGCCCAGCACCAGCCCCACGGCCCAAGGAAACAGGGGCAGGTTGTGCAGGGCGGTCCAGGTTGAAAAAGTCATGGCGGTCAGACAGACCGGGCAGGGGATCAGCAGGGCCAAGGAAGAGCCGGGGGCGGATACCGTCCCCGGTTTCATGATGGTTGCAACCCCCCACAGAATCATGCCCAGCGCCATGACTCCATGCAGCCAAGGGCCTCCCCGCAGCAGCGGTTCAACGATCCCCAGCAGCCGGTCAGCAAGAAGGGCGATCAGTTCAAAGAGCGCCAGATAGAGGCCGAGGGTCAACAGCACCCCTTTTCGGCCAACCTGACCGTATCCCAAGCCTGAACCGACCTTGACGGCAAAGATCCCCAGGCTGAATAGGGCACCGACAGTCCAGAACATGATATTCAGGTCCTGCCATGAAATCCCCTGTGGGGGAATGGCCGACATTGGATCCAATGCTATCATACTATTTACCATTTGAGTGCCAGTTCAACATAGTAACTGCGTCCGCGGCCGATGTAGTAGGAGTAGTATTCCCGGTCGAACACGTTGTCCACGTAGAATGAGACCTTCAATCGCTCGATGGGCTTGATCGTAAGGTGCGTGTCCCACAACCAACATTTCGTGTAGCCTCCGTAAACATCTTCCTCGTCGTTGTTGAGTTCCGTGGTGTAAATGCGCCCTGTGTAACGCCCGCTGATGCCGCATTGAATCCACTTGTAGCTGACATCGGCTCCGAGCTTGACCATTTCATCCGGCACGCTCGGAAGCCGCTGGCCTTCCGCATCAGGCTGGCGATCGTTCTTCAACACTTCCGAAAGCGTGTAAGTGTAATTGCCCCACAACCTCAGCCAGTCCCAAGGTTGGAAGGACAGTTCCGCCTCCACGCCGTCAAGTTGGGCGTTGGCGACGTTTTCCTTGTAGCTGTCCCTGGTGCCATAAATGTTGTTCGTGGTGTAGGAACTGATCACGTTGTCCAGTATCGAGTGAAAGTAAGTCACGCCGGCCTTGATTTTGCGGTCCCAGAAATACTGGTCCACCCCACCCTCGAAGTTCCAGATGGTTTCCGGTTCGAGATTGGGGTTGGAGTGATACGTGGTGGTGCCAGAGAACCAGGTCCGATACATCTCGTATAGCGTCGGCGCGCGAAACGCCTCGCCGATAGAGCCGCGCACGTAGGTATCGTCCATCGCATGCCACACGGCGGAAAACTTCGGAGTCAAAGCCCAGTCGTCCGGTGCGTCAAACTTCTCCACCTTGGATACCGGACCGGACTGTCCGTCGAAGGCAGACCAATGATCGAAGCGCAATCCGCCGTAAACCGTCAGGTTCTCCATGACCTTCCATTCATCCTGAAAATAAAGCGCCTGCGAACAATCTGCGCCATCCGTGAGATCGGTCTTAACGGTCTTGCTGTCGGGATCGCGATAGAAGCTCACGTCGTAGCCCTCTTGGGAAAGATCGTCGTAGCGAAAATAAACCCCGAACGTGACCGTGTGGTCGTCCAGAACCGGAATGGACCCCTGCCAATCGGCGAGCCACGCGCGCATGGTGGACTGACTGTAGTCGCCGGGAGAGGTGTAGTAGTTCTGATTGGTTGTTGCGCTGCTCGTGGCATACCAAGCATCCCTCGTTTGGAAACCCACGCGGGTCTTCATCACCAGTTCTCCGAATTTGTCATCGTAACCGATGCCCGTGATGACATAGTCCTCGCTTCCAGGCCCGGTGCCAGAGACGAAAGTAGATGGCGTAATGCTCGCGGTGGCATAGCCGTTGCCTACGTTCATTCTGCCACTCATCGCAGCATTGCCGGAGGAATCCATCATATAGGTGTGAGGCCGATCATAGCCATATTCGTGGTGCCCATACTGGAAGTCCAGGAACACCGTGCCGGTTTTTGTTATGTCGTATCCGAGTTCCAGATTCGCGTTCCATTTCTGCGCCCAGTTGTCTCCCCTGTCGCCAATCGTCCATTGCGCCGCGCCGGTCGTGCTTTGGGTTGGATGACCTCCATGCAATTGGGTCGTGCCCCCGCCGATGGCGCTCTTGCTGACGTTGCGAGTTACAGGATTCGCGACATAACCGTCGGTTTCCTCCATTTCATAGCCGACTCGAAACCAGAACTTCTCGTCTATGCGATCGCCCGCGTGAAACGAGTGGCGGATGGTGTTGTCCGACCCATAACCCGCCTTGGCCTCGATTTCCAGTTCCTGCGGCCTCGCCGTGATGATATTGATCACGCCGCCCATCGCATAGCCGCCGTAAAGGGCCGATGATGGACCGCGCACGACCTCGATCCGTTCAATGTTCTCCGCGCTGATCTCGTTCCAAGACACTCCGCCGTCATAGCCGCTGTTGATCGGCAGTCCGTTCATCAGAACCAGAGTTCGATTCTGACCATAAAGGCCGCGCATGAAAACACTGGCCATCGCATCCGCGAGACCTTTGGTCCGGCGAACATAGACCCCCGATTCGTGCTTGAGCGCGTCATCCACGGTTTGGACATGTTGTTGCTCGATCTGTTGCTTGGTCACGACGGTGGCGTGTGCGGGTGCTTCATCGAGTGTTTTCTCGCTTCGAGTGGCGGTTACCACCACCTCGTCCATCACGGGCGTTTGACTCACAACATGGGTCGTGTCTTGGGCGACGGCGCACGCTACGGCGAACGGCAATACGGCGATGGCGAACCTTTGCATGGACTGATTTCTCCACTGTTGCGAGGGACCAGTCATCCGGCGGAGACGAAGGCGGGAAAGCGTCGCAAATAAAAAGCCCTCAACTCCGCATCGGGAAGACTGAAGGCTTGTCGAAGACCCGGGCCATTGGGTATTCCGCATTCCGCACTCCGCGTTCTGCATTTCCCCGTGGCCGCCCCCTCATCCTTCCTTCTTGCGAAGAAGTATGTTTCCCACGGCTCCTGTGAGCCGCGGACGATGAGCGCGCGTTGGCCGGTCTCCTGACTTCTGGCATCAACCTTGACCTCGCCTTCCCAACCGTCTTGCGACGACCAGTGGCGTCTTGAGGTCTCGTAGCCAGTCACAGTGGCGCGACCGTGCCGGATTCACACCGGCTTCCCGTAAACATTCCGCATCCGCGGAACGCACCAACTCGCGGCAGTATAAACTGTGTCAAAGAACCGCGCGCACTCTAGCGGCGCGGCGGCGCGCCACTCAAGAACTTTCTTGCCGCCGCCGCTTTGACCGCATGCTTGACTCGGCTGTTGCCAGCCGCCTAGTATCGCCGTGACATGCAGGGAAGCTGGTGTGACTCCAGCGCGGCCCCGCCACTGTGACCGGGGACGAAAGCCGCTTGAAAAGCCACTGTCACAATGTGGTGGTTGCGATGGGAAGGCTGCGGTGAGTAGGCCGATCCGGAAGCCAGGATACCAGAACGCGCGCTTGTCGCGCTCCTTCGAGGGAAGGCCATGCCTGGCTTTGCCCGCACTGGCTTGAGCCTGTTCCTCGGAGAACAGGCTTTTATTTTTGCGGGCGAGGTCGAAGCGTGAATTTCGGTCATGGCGGTAACATTCGGGAGATGGCGAAGCGCGCCGGCTGCGACCGCGCCTTTCTGCTCGATTTCAGCGCCAACATCAACCCCCTCGGCCCGCCTGATTGCCTGCGCGCCGTCATCAGCCGCCACGTGGAGGCGTTGGTGGAGTATCCCGACCCCGACGCTGCCGAACTGACGGCTGCCATCGCGCGGCGTTACGGCGCGCCAGGAGAGCAGATCGTGGTTGGCAACGGCGCCAGCGAGTTGCTCGATGCCGCCGCCCGCGCGTTGGCCATCAAACGCGCCGTCATTCCCGTGCCGAGCTACCTCGACTACGTGCGCGCCGCTGGACTTGCCGGCGCTGAGATTGCCCGATTGCCACTGCGTGAAGATGATGGATTCGTCCTCGATTGGGAGGCCCTGCGAGTTTTGTTGCACGGCAATGAGGCTGTGTTTCTCGGCCAGCCGAACAATCCCACGGGATTGCCGCTGGAATCCGAACGTCTGCGGCAGTTCGCGGCGGCACATCCCGCGACGACGTTTGTCGTGGATGAAGCGTTTGCTGAGTTCATTGAAGGCTGCGCGTCATTGATCCGCGATTGTCCCTCCAACGTGACCGTGTTGCGCTCGCTCACGAAGTTCTACGCCATCCCAGGTCTGCGACTCGGATTTGCGGTCGCGCCGCCGGAACTGGCCGCGCGCATCCGCCGCCAACTGCCGCTGTGGTCGGTCAACTCGCTCGCACAAGCCGTTGGCGTGGCCGTGCTGGCCGATGAAGACTACGCGCGGCGAACGGTTGCGTTTGTTCAGGAGCGTCGGCAGGAACTTCAGCGCGCACTCGCGGCGATACCGGGGCTGCACGTTTACCCGGGCACTGCGAACTTCCTGCTCGTCCGGCTGGACCGTGACGCGCAGCCGCTCGCTGAACGGCTGCTCGCCGACGGCATCGCCATCCGCATTTTCAGCCCCGCTGAACAACTCGACCGTCGTTTCTTCCGCGTTGCCGTGCGCGCCGCCGCCGACAACGAGCGGCTCCGTGAGGCGATTCGAGGCGCGCTCGGTGTCGCGTCGCCGAGGCCGCCACGGCGCAAACGCGCCGCGACGTTGATGTTTCAAGGCGCCAGTTCCAATGCCGGCAAGAGTGTGTTGACCGCCGCGATGTGCCGCATCCTGCTCCAGGACGGCGTGCGCGTCGCGCCGTTCAAGGCGCAGAACATGTCGCTCAACTCCTTCGTCACCCGCGACGGTGACGAGATGGGGCGCGCGCAGGTCGTGCAGGCCCAGGCTTGCCGGCTGGAGCCGGACGTGCGGATGAATCCGATCCTGCTCAAGCCCAACAGCGACACCGGCAGCCAGGTCATTGTCCGCGGCAAGCCCGTCGGCAACATGCGCGTCGGCGAGTATGTGAACTATAAACCGCGGGCGTTTGAGGCGGTGAAGTCCTGCTTCGATTCCCTCGCCGCCGAGTTCGACGCCGTGATTCTCGAAGGCGCCGGCTCGCCCGGCGAGGTCAACCTCAAGCGCCACGACATCGTCAACATGCGCATGGCGGAATACGCCGGCGCGCCGGTGCTCATCGTCGGCGACATTGACCGTGGTGGCGTCTATGCGTCCTTCGTCGGCACGATGGAAGTGCTCGCGGCGTGGGAGCGCGCGCTGGTAGCCGGCTGGATCGTCAACCGTTTCCGCGGTGACGCGAGCCTGCTGGCATCGGCGCACGATTATACGCTGCGCCACAGCGGCCGGCCCGTGCTCGGCGTCGTGCCGTTCTTGAAAGACCTCGCCATCCCGCAGGAAGATTCGGTCGAGTTCAAGGCGGGCGTTTTGGATGACCGGCGCGCCGTCACCGACGCGGTGGAGATTGCACTGGTGGACCTGCCGCACATTTCCAACTTCACCGATTTCGACGCCTTTCGCGTGGAGCCGGACGTGCGTCTGCGCGTGGTGCGCTCGGCGGCGGAACTCGGCACTCCCGACGCGGTTGTCATCCCCGGCAGCAAGAACACACTCGGCGATCTCAATTACCTGAAATGTTCCGGCTTGGCGGCGCGCATTCAACAACTGGCGGACGCCGAGATTGTCGGCATCTGCGGCGGCTTCCAGATGCTCGGCCGTGAAATCCGCGACCCGCACGGCATCGAGAGCGGCGCGGGTCGCGATTTTGGCCTCGGTTTGCTTGCCGTGGACACGACGCTGGAGCGCGAAAAAACGCTCGTTCGCACGACGGCGACTCACGCGCTGTCGCGCTTGAGCGTCACAGGCTACGAGATTCACCACGGTCAGACGCCGTGCGACGAGCTTGCGGCGATCCTCAAGACCGCTAGCGGCGAGACAGTTGGCGTGGGGAGCAGTGATCATCGCGTGTGGGGCACGTATCTGCACGGCGTGTTCGACGCGGACGAGTTTCGGCGATGGTTCATTGACCGGTTGCGCGTGCGGCGTGGCTTGGCGACTCTCGGCAGCGTCTGTGCACGCTACGAGATCGAAACGGCGCTCGACCGCCTCGCTGCCGTGGTGCGTGAGAGTCTCGACATGAAAGCGATTTACCGGCTGCTGAAGCTCGCATGACGCTTGAACTGCAAATCCTCTGCGCTGTCGGTCTCGACCTGTTGCTGGGCGATCCGCGATGGCTGCCGCATCCGGTGCGGGGCGTTGCGTGGCTCGCTGCGCGGCTGGAACGGCTGACACGCCGGCTGTTCGGGGGCACGCGAGTGGCCGGTGTTGTGACTGCATTCGGCGTTTATGCGACGGCAGGGGCATTGACTTGGGCTGTCATCGTGCTGGCGGGACGGTTTCATCCGTGGGCTGGCGACGCTGTCGCGATTGTGGCGATCTACGCGACCATCGCCGCGCGCGACCTGGTTCAGCACAGCGTCGCGGTTTATCGGGCGCTTCGGGCTGGCGGTTTGGCCGAGGCGCGGCGGCGCGTTGCGATGATCGTGGGGCGCGACGCCGGGCAACTCGACGAAGCTGGCGTCTCACGCGCGGCGGTCGAGAGTGTGGCGGAGAGCACGGTGGATGGAGTCACGGCGCCGCTGTTTTATGCGATCCTTTTCGGCCCGGTTGGCGCGGTGGTTCATCGCGCGATCAACACGCTGGACTCGATGTTCGGCCACAAGGACGAGCGTCACCTGCATTTCGGCTGGGCGTCGGCGCGCGTGGACGACGCGGCCAACTTTTTGCCAGCCCGTCTGACGGCGGTGGCGATGACGGTGGCGGCGGTGCTGACTGGATTTCGCGGACGGGATGCCTGGCGCATCGTGCGGCGCGATGCCCGCAATCACGACAGTCCAAACGCTGGTTTTCCCGAAGCGGCGATGGCGGGCGCGCTGGCGGTGCAACTCGGCGGCGCCAGCTACTACGACGGCCAGCTACTCGCGAAACCGACCATTGGCGACGCGCTCACGCCGTTGGTTGCCTCGCATATTCGCCAAGCAAACGCGCTGATGTTTGCGACGCTCGCGGTGTTTGTGGCGCTGGGACTGGCGTTGCGGGCGTTATGGAGGGCTGCGGCATGAACGCTCCGCGAATCCTGTTGTTCACTGGAGACGGCAAGGGCAAAACCACCGCGGCACTCGGGATGGCGTTGCGGGCGGCGGGCCACGGCATGCGCGTCTGCATCGCGCAGTTCATCAAACGTGACGATTCCGTTGGCGAAGTCGCGGCGGTGCGTGACATGGCGAACATCCGGCTGCTGCAGACCGGCCTCGGCTTCGTGCCGGAGCGCAGTTCGCCGAAGTGTGCCGACCACCGGCGCGCAGCAGAAGACGGTTTGCGACAGGCCGCGCAGGCGATGGATAGCGGCGAGTTTCAAATGCTCGTGCTCGACGAAGTGTGCGCCGCGATTGCGAAGGGCCTGCTGGAGGAGGCAGCCGTCATCGAGCTTGCGGGCCGCGCAAAACCAGGGATGATTGTCGTGCTGACCGGCCGCGAAGCAAGCGACAAGCTCATCGCGTTGGCCGACACGGCGACCGAGATGCGCTGCATCAAACACGCGCTGCAAACCGGCCGTGCGGCCGAGGAGGGGGTGGAGCGATGAGCGCGCGTTGCCCAGCGTCGGTCATTGGCGGCGCCGGCAGCGGTGTTGGGAAAACATCGCTGACGCTCGGTCTGGCGGCGGCGCTGAAGCAGCGGGGCTTGCGTGTGCAGACGTTCAAGGTCGGCCCGGATTTTCTGGACCCGACGTATCTGGCGCTCGCATCAGGCCGCACCTGCTACAACCTCGACGGCTGGATGGCCGGGCGCGATTACGTCGAGCGGTTGTTCGCGCGCGCAACGGCGGACGCGGACATCGCGTTGATCGAGGGCGTCATGGGCCTATTTGACGGCGCGTCGGCGACTTCGCTCGAAGGTTCCACTGCCGAGATCGCGACGTGGTTGGACGCGCCGGTCTTGCTGGCAATCAACGCGCATGGCGTTGCGCGCAGTGTAGCGGCGGAGGTGAAGGGGTTTGCCACGTTTGAGCCAGCGGTGCGGATTGCCGGTGTCATCGCGAACCAGATTGGCGGCCAGCGGCATCGGCGGATGTTGGGTGAAGCGCTCGCGACCGCTCAACTGCCGCCGCTGGTCGGGGCCATGCCGCGCGGTGCGCTGCCGGCGTTGCCGAGCCGTCACTTGGGCTTGGTGACGGCAGACGCGGAGGTGTTGCCGGAGGAAACGATAGAGCGGCTGGCGGCGGCGTGCGTGGAGCATTTGGATTTGGATGGGATTGTGAAGATGGGTGACTGTAGCCGCCGACGTGAGGAGGCGGTGGACGTGGCTCGACATTCCAATGTCGAGACGGGCGGTTGCGATACGCTGCCACAGCCCACGATCTCGACATTGGAATGTCGAGCGACTACCGGCTCCAAGCACTTTCGTCTCGGCGTCGCTTGGGATCGCGCGTTCCACTTTTATTATCCTGACAATCTCGAGGCGTTGGCGGCTGGCGGCGCCGAGATCGTGAAGTTCTCGCCCATCGCCGACCGCGCTTTGCCGCCCGACCTCGGCGCGATCTGCCTCGGCGGCGGTTATCCGGAAGTCCACGCCGAGGCGCTCTCTGCCAACCAGCCGATGCGCGAGGCCATCGCGGCATTTGCGGCGAGCGGGCGAGCGGTCTATGCCGAGTGCGGCGGGCTGATGTATTTGGGCCGGACGGTTCGCGCGCTGGACGGCCGCGTGTGGCCGATGGCGGGCGTGATCCCGATCGAGACGGCGATGCTGGAACGGTTGCGCGCGTTGGGCTACGTCGAGGTGGAGTTGGCGGCGGATTCGTTGTGGGGCAGGGCGGGTCAGGCGCTGCGCGGCCACGAGTTTCATTACTCGGAAATCCGCAACGACGACTCGGCAGCGCAGGGCTGGCAGAAACCTTACCGCGTGGCTCATCGGCGCGGCGGGTCCGCGGCGGATGGGTTTCAGAAGGGCAACATTGTGGCCAGCTACGTCCATCTACATTTCGCATCGCGACCCGAGGCGGTGCGGCACTTCATTGAGGAAAGTTTATGACGAAACAAAACGATCCAGCGGGCATTCTCATCGTCGGCCACGGTAGTCCCAGGGCGGAGGCGAACGACGGGTTTGTGACGCTGGCGGGGCGGATCGGCGGTCGGCTGTGTGGCACGACGGTGCTGCCGGCGTTCTTTTCGATTGCACAGCCGGACATCCCGACGCAGTTGGGCGAGCTGCGCCGGCGCGGTATCCGGCGCGTGGTGCTGATGCCGTATTTTCTATTCCGCGGCCAGCATATCTCGAAGGACATCCCGACGTTGCTCGATGACTGCCGCCGGCAATATCCCGACATGACCATTGAGTTGCTGCCGACGCTCGAGAATGAGCCGGCACTGGAGGACATCGTCGTGGACCGGCTGACGCCGTTCGCAGTGAACGGCCATGTGTTGCCGACGGAAGGCGCTGCCATCGAGGGGCGCAGTTTCGAACTGATTGACGGTCATCTCCGCGGCATGGCGTGGCGCAACGAGCGGGAGGCGGCGGTCGTCCGGCGCGCGGTCCATGCGACGGCCGACGTCACATTCGCGCGCTCAATGCGGATTCATCCGGTCGCCGTCGAGCGTGGCGTGGCCGCGCTGACGGCGGGCAAGCCGGTGATTTGCGATATCGAGATGCTCAAGGCCGGCATCACGCGCAGCGCGGGGCCGGTGCTCTGCGCTGTGAGCGACGAGGATGTGATTGCGGCAGCGAGAACCGAAGGCTGCACGCGCGCCGCGGCGGCGATGGAGAAGCTCGCGCCGCGGATGGACGGCGCGGTCGTGGCGGTGGGCAACGCGCCCACTGCGCTGTGGAAGATCATGGAGTTGGCGCGCAACGGCGGTCCGCAGCCGGCGGTGGTGGTGGGCCTGCCGGTTGGTTTGGTGGGCGCGCGCGAGTCGAAGCTGGCCCTGATCGAGAGCGGTTTGTGTTACGTGACGAACACGACGCCGCGCGGCGGCAGCCCCGTGGCCGCGGCGGCGGTGAACGCGCTGGCGTTGCTGGCAAAGAAAGCGTGATGAAATCCGAAATCCGAGGCTCGAAAGCCGAAACCAATTCGAAGCAAGACACTCGAAAGCCGAAATCGGCAAACGCTGTGACTGCCGTTTCGGATTTCGGATTGCGAGCGTGTTTCGGGTTTCGGATTTTGTGCTTCGGATTTCTTCTTCTCGTCGCCGCGCCTTCAGCGTGGGCCATGCACATTTCCGAAGGCATCCTGCCGGTCGGCTGGGCGGGCGCTTGGTTGCTGGTGGCGCTGCCGTTTCTGGCTTGGGGCATCCGCCAGATCAAGCGGCGCGGCCAGACCGAGCCGCGTTACCGGGCGTTCGTCGCGCTGGTCGGCGCGGCGGTTTTCATTATCTCGTGCATGCCGATTCCTGTGCCGACGGCGGGGACTTGCTCGCATCCGTGCGGCACAGGGCTGGCGGCGATTCTGATCGGGCCGGGGCCGACTGTGGTCGTGGCGAGCATCGCGCTGCTGTTGCAGGCGTTGTTCATGGCGCACGGCGGGCTGACGACGCTGGGTGGCAACATCGTTTCAATGGGCGTGGTCGGCGCGCTGGTCGGGTTTGGCGCGTTCCGGCTGCTGCGCGGGGCGGGTGCGTCGGTGGCGGTCGCGGCGTTTGCGGCCGGTGCGTTATCGGACTGGGCGACTTACGCGACGACGTCGGCGGAACTGGCCTTGGCGCTTCATGGTGGAGGTTCACTTTGGAGCTTGCTGGGGGCGATCATGATGGCGTTCGTGCCGACCCAACTGCCGCTGGGCATCTTCGAGGGCATTCTCTCGGTTGGCGCGTGCCGGTTCGTAAGCTCACGCCGCCCGGAGTTGGTCGAGCGGTTGCTGGCGAGGAGTTCTGGATGAAACTAAGCGCGCTGATCGCAGTGACGCTGCTTGCGTTGGCGACATGGCCTGTGCCTGGCGCCGAGACCGGTAAGTGGCCTGGCGTGGACGAGACGGTAGTGGAGAAGTTCGCCCGCGAAGCCGTCCGTGAGCCGCGCGAGCCGTTCATCAACACCGACCAAGGCGACTTGCTGTTGCCCGTGTTTCTCATCGCTGGCGCGGCGGGTGGATTTGTCGGCGGTTACTATTTTCACGCGCTGTTTCCGCCGCGCGAGAAGAAGTCAGCGCCATCGGGAGCCGGCCGCTCATGACGCAGACCTTCGAACTGTTCTCCGACCTGTTCGCTTTGCGGAACAACGCGCTCTCGCGGCGCGACCCGCGCGCGAAACTGCTGGCGTGCGTTGCCGCGACGGTCGCGGCGGGCCTCTCGACGCGGGTGCATCTGCCGCTGGCCGTGATGGCGGTGGCGATGGGCGGCATGTTGTTGGTGCGCGTGCCGGTGCGGTTGATCGTCGCGCGATTGTTGCCGCCGCTGGGCATCGTGGCGTTGTTGGGATTGCTGCGGACGTTCTTGATCGGCTCGACGCCGCTGGGCCAGGTCGCGCTCGGCTCATGGACGTTGACGGCGACGCAGGAAGGATTCCACGAGGGCGTGTTGCTGCTGGCGCGGGTGTTGGGCGCGGTGAGCGCGTTGATTCTCTTGAGCCTGACGACGCCGGCGCACCGGGTGTTTGCGGCGTTGCGGTGGCTGCGCGTGCCGCAAGTGTGGGTCGAGACGGCGATGTTGATGTATCGCTACGTCTTCCTGCTGCTGGATCAAACGGCCGACATCTTCGCGGCGCAACGGGCGCGACTGGGCTACGCGGGCGCGGCGCGTTCGCTGCGCTCGATGGGCACGCTCGGCGGGGCGGTGTTGCAACGCGCGTTCGATCAGGCCGACCGCGCACACGAGGCGATGATGGCGCGCGGCTACCGCGGGGAGATTCCGTTTGGCACACTCGGTCCGACGCCGGCGGGCGACATGCTGTTGCTGGGCGCGGTGCTGGCGTTGCTGGCGGTGGGGCTTGCGCTGGGGGAGGGCTGGCTCGCATGAACGCGCCCGGCAAACCGTTCCTGATCGAGATGGAGAACGTCTCGTTCGCCTACGATGAAGGATCGCTGGCGTTGAAGAACGTCAACTTCCGTGTCCGCGCGGGCGAGTTCGTTTCGATGCTCGCGTCGAACGGTTCCGGCAAGACGACGCTGATCAAGGTGCTGGCGAAGCTGTTGACGCCGCAGCAGGGGACCGTCCGCATCGCCGGGCGGGATGTGCGGGCGATGACGGCTGGGCATCTCTACCAGCAGATCGGGCTGCTGCTGCAAGACCCGAACGACCAGCTTTTCGCGCCAACGGTGGAGGACGACGTTGCGTTCGGCCCGCGGAACCTGGGACTGCCGGACGTAGAAGTGGAGCAGCGGGCGGAGGAATCGCTCGCGGCGGTTGGTGTGGCGGCGTTGCGCAAGCGGGCGATTCATCACCTGAGCTTCGGCGAGCGCAAACGCGTCTGCCTGGCCGGCGTGCTGGCGATGCGACCGAAGATTCTTGTGCTGGACGAGCCGACGGCCGGGCTGGACCCTGCGGGCGAGTCGCAGATGTTGCAGTTGCTGAGCCGGCTGAACCGCGAGCAAGGCATCTCGCTGGTGTTGGCGACGCATTCCGTGGACCTGCTGCCGCTGTTTGCCGACCGCATCTACGTGCTCAACCGCGGCGAGGTCGTGAAAGACGGCGCGCCGGAGGAGATTTTTGCCGATCAGGAGATGATGCATCGCGTCGGGCTGCGGCTGCCTTACATTTCGCGGCTCATCCACGAGATGCGCTGCTACGACGGCGTGCGGATCGAAGGCTTGCCGTTGACGTTGCGCGAGGCGCGGCTGCGGCTGCTGGAACTGATTCCGCCGCAGTTGATCATGGAGTCGTTGAAGGAAAAAACGCCATGACCGAACTGCGCGGCGGCTACACGACCGGGGCGTGCGCGGCGGCGGCGGCCAAGGCGGCGGCGATGGTGCTTTGCGGCGCGGAACCGCCCGTGTGCGTGACGCTGGAATTGCCGGATGGCGAGGCGGTGGAGTTCGGCATCATCAACGCGCGTCGCATCGAAGGCGGGGCCGAGGCGGCGGTTCGCAAGGACGCGGGTGACGACCCGGACATCACGCATGGGGCGTTTGTCGTGGCGAGCGTGCGGTGGGCGGACGACGGCGCGCTGCGTGTCCTCGCGGGCGAAGGCGTGGGGACTGTCACGAAACCCGGTCTTCAGGCGCCGCCGGGCGAGCCCGCGATCAATCCCGCACCGCGGCGGATGATCAAGGCGGCGGTGCGCACGGTGACGCCGCGAGGCGTGCAGGTGACGATTTCGATTCCCGGCGGACGCGAACTGGCGGCGAAGACGTTCAACCAACGGCTCGGCATCGAAGGCGGCTTGTCGGTGCTGGGCACGACTGGCCGCGTGCGACCGTTCAGTTGTCCGGTGCTGCGCGAGGCGCTCCGGTGCGCGCTCGATGTCGCGGCGGCTGCGGGCGTGACGGCGCCGGTGCTGGTGCCGGGCCACATCGGCGAACGGGCGGCGCAGCGGCATTTCCGGCTGCGCGATGAACAGGTCGTGCTGGTTGGCAATGAATGGGGCTTCATGCTCGACAGCGTGCGCGAACGGCCGTTTGAACGGCTGTTGGTGGTCGGTCACCCAGGCAAGCTGGCGAAGCTTGCCGCCGGGGAATGGGACACGCACTCGTCGCGCTCCAGTTCGGCTGTGCCGCTCGTGATGACGCTGGCGGCGCGCGTGACGGGCCGCCCTGCGCCGGAGAGTCCAACGGTGGAGGGCGTATTCGCCGCGTTGGCGCAGCCGGCGCGTGCGCAGCTTGGCGACGAGTTGGCGCGCGAGGTCCAACGCGCTTTGGAAGCGCGCGTCCGGCATGGTCAGGCCGTGACGGTGGGGTTGGTGAACATGGAAGGCGACATCCTCGGTGGAGCAGGAGATTTCGGAGCATGGCAATGACACACCCCATCACCATCGCCGGCTGCGGGCCGGGCGCGGCGGAGTTCGTCACCCCGGCGGCGCGCGAAGCAGCGAAGAGCGCGACTGTTCTCGTTGGCGCAAGACGGTTGATGGAACTGTTCCCGGCGGCGACGGCGGAACGGATCGCGTGCGAAGGCGTGATCGAGCCATTGTTGGATCGCTTGGCAGAGTTGCGCGACGGTGGCGCGGGGGTGGTTGTGTTGGTCAGTGGCGATCCGGGTGTGTTCAGCCTGACGCAGAAGGTCGTGCAGCGGTTCGGCCGCGCCAACTGCCGGATCATTCCCGGCGTCAGTTCCGTGCAGGTCGCGTTTGCGCGAATCGGGCTGGATTGGGCCGATGCGCGGATCATCAGCGCCCACGCGCGGACGCCGGCGGCGACGGCGGAGGAACTGGCGCGGCACGACCGGATCGCGGTGTTGGCGGGCACGCGCGAGGCGATGGAGTGGATCGGCCGGACGGCGTTGAAACTCGGATTGGACTACGCGGCGTTTGTCTGCGAGAACCTGACGCTGCCCGACGAGCGCGTGAGCGAAGTGCGGGCGGCGGAACTGGCCGCGTGGCCGGCGGCGTCACGGACGGTGGTGTTGTTGGTGCGCGAGGAATTGTTGAGATGAAACTCGGAACTCTATACGGAATCGGCGTCGGCGTCGGCGACCCGGAATGGCTGACGGTGAAAGCCGTGCGCCTCCTTGGCGCGTGCCGCCACGTCTGCGTGCCGCGGGCGCGGGCGGCGGCGGACAGCACGGCGCTGGAGGCCGCGAAACCTTATCTGCGCGCCGACGCGGAGGTGCATCCGATCACGTTCCCGATGAGCGCCGACCGGAGCGTGCTGGAGGAGGGCTGGCGCAAGGCGGCCGAGGAGGTGCTCGCGCTGCTGACGCGCGGCGAGGACGTGTGTTTCCTGACGCTGGGCGATGCGTTGCTCTACTCGACCTACATCTACCTGCTGCGGGCGTTGAAACGGCTCGCGCCCGACGCGCCGACCGTGACGGTGCCGGGCATCACGGCGTTCAGCGCGTGCGCGGCGCTGACGCAGTTCCCCATTGGCGAAGGCAAACGACTGGTGACCATCGTGCCCGGCTCGGACGATTTCGCCGAGTTCGCCGCGTCGCTGGATCGCGGCGGGACGGTCGTGTTGATGAAGGTGGGCGAGCGGTTGCAGCGCGTGTTGCAGGAACTGGACGCGCGCGGCCTGCTGGAGCGCGCGGTGTTTGTCTCGCACGCCGGGTTGCCGGAGCAGCGGATCGAAACCGACCTGCGACGGCTGCTGGGGGCGGACGAGAAGACGGGCTATCTGTCGCTGCTGATCATCCAGGCCGGCGACGGCGCGGAGGGCAGGCGATGAAGGTCTGGTTCGTGGGCGCGGGGCCGGGTGATCCCGGTTTGCTGACGGTGAAGGCCGATCGCCTGCTCCGGTCGGCGCGTTGCTGCATCTACGCCGGCTCGCTGGTGAATCCGCAGTTGTTGGAACTGCTGCCGGCCGACGCGGAACGCCACGATTCTGCCGGCATGTCGCTGGAGGAGATCGTCGCGGTCGTTGAGCGCGCTCGGCAACGTGGCGTGGACGTGGTGCGGTTGCACACGGGCGAACCGGCCATCTACGGCGCGATTGGCGAGCAGATGGACGCGCTGGACCGGCTGGGCATCGCCTGCGAGATCGTGCCGGGCATCAGCGCGTTTCAGGCGGCGGCTGCGGCGTTGAAGACCGAATTGACCGCGCCGGAGGCCGCCCAGACCGTCATCCTGACGCGCACTGCTGGCCGCACGCCAATGCCGGCGACCGAAGAACTCTCACGCTTGGCCGCCAGTCGCGCGACGCTCTGCATCTTCCTGTCGAGCGACAAGATCGCCCAGATCGTCGAGGCGCTGACGCCGCACTATGGCGCCAACTGTCCGGCCGCGGCCGTCTGTCACGCGTCATGGCCCGACCAGCAGGTCATCCGCGGGACGCTGGCGGACATTGCGCCGCAGATGCGCGAAGCCGGCATCACACGCACGGCGATGGTGGTGGTGGGCTGGGCGATGGCGCGACCGTTGCCGCACGCCTCCAAGCTCTACGACAAAACTTTCACCCACGGATACCGGGAGGGCGAGCCGCGTTGAAGACCGCAATCGTCACATTCAGCCGGCAGGGCGCGCGCGTGGCGAAGACGCTCGCGTCGAGCCTGGCCGACTGCCGCGTTTATCCGCACGCGGACGCGCCGGCGCTGAAGGGTGCGCGGCGCTTCGGGCGCGTCGCCGAGTTGGCGCCGCGGTTGTTCGCGGAGTGTCGCGGGCTGGTGTTCGTGGCACCGACGGGGATGGTGGTGCGGGCCATCGCGCCTTGTCTGAAGCACAAGACAGCCGACCCGGCGGTGGTGGTGGTGGACGTTGGCGCGCGGTGGGCGGTCAGCCTGCTCAGCGGCCACGAAGGCGGCGCGAACGAGCTTGCGCTGGCCGTGGCGAACATCCTCGACGCCGAGCCGGTCATCACCACGACAACGGAGGCGGCAAAGGACTTGATCGTCGGCGTCGGTTGCCGGCGCGGCGCGGCTTGCGAGGCGATTGTCGAGGCCGTCAGCGGCGCGTTGGAGCGTGCGAGGGTTTCGGTTGAGCGCGTGCGGTTGCTGGCGTCGGCCGACATCAAACGGGACGAGGCGGGCCTGATCGAGGCCGCGCGCAAGCTGGCGTTGCCGTTGCGGCTCGTCTCGTCGGCTGAGATTCGGCGGTGCGCGCGGCCATTCTCCCGTTCGGCATTTGTGGAGAGTAAAGTGAAACTGCCCGCGGTGGCCGAACCCGCGGCATTGTTGGCTGGAAGGAGAACGCAATTACTACTGCCCAAACAAGTGATTCGAAGCGTGACGGTGGCGATCACGCGGGAAGACTGCTGGTCGTTGGCATAGGCCCCGGCGGTCCGCTCGACCGGACGCGGCGGGCCGAACAGGCCATCGCGCAGGCGCAGGTCATCGTCGGCTACAAACGCTACGTCGAGCACATTAGCGACCTCGTCGCGGGCAAGGAGATCGTCAGCACCGGCATGCGCGAGGAAGTGGAGCGTTGCCGGCTGGCTCTGCAACACGCCGCGCGCGGCGAGGTCGTCGCGCTGGTGTCGTCGGGCGACGCCGGCATCTACGGCATGGCGGGGTTGGCGATTGAGATGGCGCACAGCGAGGGCTTGAAGGCGCGGATTGAGATCATCCCCGGCATCACCGCCGCCAGCGCCGCCGCGGCACGACTGGGCGCGCCGTTGACGCTGGATTTTGCGGCGATCAGCTTGAGCGACCTGTTGGTGCCGTGGGAAATGATCCGCAGGCGGTTGGAGGCGGTGGCGGCGGCTGATCTGACGCTGGCGCTCTACAATCCACGCAGCAGCAAACGCGTCCAGCAACTGGAAGAGGCCGTTGAGATTCTCCTGCGTCATCGCCCGCCACAGACGCCGGCTGGCATCGGCGTGGCGGTCGGCACCGAGGAAGAGCGGATTCAACTCACGACTCTCGGCGAACTGCTGAAGCAGGAGATTGACATGCGCACCATCGTCATCATCGGCAACAGCACGACGCAGGTGCTGGACGGCTGGATGGTGACCGCGCGCGGCTACCGCGTATGATCCTGCTCCTTGGCGGCACCAGCGAGACGGCCATGATCGCAACGCGCCTGGCCGCGAGCGGCCATCGCGTGCTGATTTCGACGGCCACGGACGAGCCGCTCGACGTGGGCGGCGATGCGCGCATTGAGCGCCGTTGCGGGCGCCTCGACGAAGCCGGGATGGTTTCATTGGTGAAACATCGAGGTGTCACCGCAGTCGTGGATGCAACGCATCCCTACGCGGCGGTCGTTCACGGGACGGCGAGCCGCGTGGCGAAGCAGACGGGCGTTCCGCATTTTCGTTTCCAGCGGCCCGATTCCGTGCTCGGCGCGAGCGTAGTGGAAGCCGCCGATCATGCCGCAGCGGCGCGGGTGGCTTGCTCGTTCGGCAAGCCGGTCTTGCTGACGACCGGCTCGAACAACCTGCGGCCTTATGTGGAGGCGGCCCGGCGCGTGGGCGTGAGGTTGGTGGCGCGCGTCCTGCCGCGACCGGAGTCGTTGCTGGCGTGTCGCGAAGCCGGCATTGCGGACGCGAACGTCATCGCCGGCAAAGGCCCGTTTACTGTCGAAGAAACCCGCGACCACATCCGGCGTTTTGCCGTTGGCGTGTTGGTGAGCAAGGAGAGCGGCGAGGCTGGCGGTGTGCCGGCAAAGATCGAGGCAGCCAGGCTAGAGCGCTGTAAAGTCGTGGTCGTCCGCCGGCCAGGCAGCAGCGCACGCAGTGGTTGTTCGGACGTTGCCGAACTGGTCGAGACTGTCGTGCTCGAACTGCGGGCGGCGCGTGGCTCTAAAACTGTCGTGCCGCTGACGCCGCGCGTGCCGTAGCCTCTGCGCGAATTGATGCCGCGAAAGGACAGTCACACCATGAAAAAGCTGCTTTGCGCCCTCATGCTTCCCCTGCTGGTTGGCTGCGCTGATGCCGCCGACAAATCCGCCGCCGACAAGCTCGGCTGGCAACTGGCCATCCACGCCTACACCTTCAAGGAGTTCCAGATCAACGACGCGATAGACAAGACCGCCGGCCTCGGCCTCAAGTATATGAGCCTCTCCGGCCGCGTGAACCTCGACGGCAAGAAGCCAGCGCCGACCCCCGGCATCTCCGCCGCCGACCTCGGCGCCATCAAGAAGAAGCTCGCCAGCGCCGGCATCAAGCGGGTCGTCAACTGGGGCGTCGTCAAGCTGCCCCCTGATGAAGCCAAGTGCCGCGAGATATTCGAGTTCGCCAAGAAGATGGGCGCCGACACCCTCGTCTCCGAGCCGGAGCCGGCCGCCCTCGGCATCATCGAGAAGCTCTGCAAGGAGTTCCGCATGAAGGTCGCCATCCATAACCATCCCAAGCGCGAGAAAGACCCCGCGCCGGTCACGCGAACGGGTTGTGTTCGCGTTCGGCGGCCACTGTCGTCAGCGGCCCGTGGCCGGGGCAGAGGATCGTTCGCTCGCCGAGGCCGAGCAGTTGCTCGCGCACCGATTTCAGCAGCGCGGCATACGAGTGCATCGGCCGCCCCGCCGAGCCGGCGAACAGCGTGTCGCCGCAGAAGCACACCGGCGGCAGGCCCGGCCCGAAACCGTCCACGCAGAACGACAGGCCGCCCGGCGTGTGGCCCGGTGTCGGAAACGCCTTGATGCTTGTCTGGCCGAGCGAGAACTGTCCGTTGCCAGCGAGCAGTTGGGCGTTGCCGAGGGGTTCGTGCTGGCTGCCAACCACCGTTGGTGACCAACGGTGTCGAGCTTGTTCGAGCGCGCCGATGTGGTCGCCGTGCGTGTGGGTGACGAAGACGTATCGGACCTGGAAGCCGTGCTGCGCCTGCAGCCGTTCCAGCGGCTCAAACTCCACGCCCGTGTCGAAGAGCGCGCCCTCGCCCGACGCGGCGTCCCAGACGGCGTAGCTGTTGACGGGGCTGCCGCCGAAATCGCTTTGCAGCATCGCCGCCGTGCCGAGCTGATCGAACGCCGTTGGCGCCGGCTCGTAACGCTGGAGCGCCAGGTCGAGCAAAGGGCCGGCTTTCAGTCCGAGCAGTGTTGCGAGCTTGCGGACGGTGGCCGCGTCGGGTGTCCACTGATATTGCTCAGCCTGCTCCAGCTTTGCCGGCGTCAGGCCGGTTTCTGCCGCGAACCTATCCAGAGACCGCCCCAGGCCGGCCCGCGCCTTGCGGATGACGTCGCCAAATTCGTCCTCAAGTTTCATGGGTGGAGCACTGACTCTGCCGATCGGGCGCAGTTTCTACGGTCGTGCCGGCTGCATCGCATCGGGATGCTCGGTCTGGATTCTCTGCAGCCGCTGCTTCGCGCCTTCCGCGCCCGCGAAGCCCGACTGGGCCAGCCGCGCATAGACCTTCGCCGCCTCGCGCCAGCGGCCGTCGCCCTCGAGCAGTTCGCCCGCGTCCAGGCCCGCGCGGCAGAACCACGCCGGCCCGGCCGCGATCCGGCCCTGTTCGTCGGCGTCATAGACGATCTCCAGATACCGCTCCAGCGCCTCGGCGCGTTTGCCGAGTTTTTCGAAACACTTGCCGATCTTGTAGCGCGCCTGGCTCTTGATGGCGCGGTCGGCGCGCAGGCTGTTGAGCACCTGCTGGTAGGCCAGCACCGCCTGCTGGTAGCGCTCCAGCCGCGGATTGGCCGGGTCCTCCGTCGCCAGCGAGAAGTGGCAGTCGCCCACGCGGCCCCACGCCTCGTCGGCGCGCGGGCTGTCGGGGAAATCCCGCGCGATGCTCTCGAACACCAGCAGCGCCTCGGCAAACTTGCTTTCCTCGGTGAGCGTCTCGGCCTCGAGCATCCGCGCGTCGGCCCGCCACGGGCTGGCGCGGTAGGCCGGATTCTGGAGCAACCCCTCCAGCACGTCCCGCGCTTCCTTGTAGGCCTGGCGGTTCATTGCCGCGCGGGCGGCCCAGAGGATTGCCGTGTCCGCCAGCCGGTGCGCCGGCCATTTCGCCGGGACCGTCATGAACAGTTTCTGCGCCTCGACCCATTGCTTGTTGTTGAACTGCTGCTGCGCCAGCCAGAAAAACGCCTCGGCCGCCACCGGCGAGTTCGGGTGTTCCTTCGCCACCTGCTCGAACGCCGCGCGTGTGGCGGCCTCGTCGCCCGCCTGCTCCACACACTGTGCCCGCGCGAACACCGCCTGTGCCGCGATCTCCGGCGGCGGCTTCGACGCGAGCAGTTCCTCGTAAGCCGTCATCGCCAGCCGCCACTGGCCCGATGCCTCGAGTGCCGCGGCCGCCGCCAGCCGCGCCCGCGTCGCCAGCGGGTCCGGCGCCCGCCCGACCCACAGCTTCTCGAACGTCTGCCATGCGCGCTCGTATTGCTTCTGCGCCACATAGGCCTGCCCGAGTTGCAGCCGCGCCTCGTCGGCGTGCGCGTGATTCGGGAACTGCGCCAGCATCTTCTCCAGCGCCGCCGCGCAGCGATCCATCCGGTCCGCGCGGCTCGACGCCAGCGCGAGCTGCCAGAGCGCGTCGGCCGCGGCCTGCCCGGACGGCTCGGCGTTGCAGGCGCGCTCGTAGGCATCGGCGGCCTTCACGAAATCCTTGTTCTCCAGCGCCAGGTCGCCCAGTTTGAACCACGCCGCCGCCACCAGCGGCGCGGCCTGCACCGTGGTCGTGATCTGCGCGAACATGTCGCCCGCCTCGGCCTTGCGGCCCAGCGCCAGCAACGTCCACGCCGCGCCCGACATCGCGTTGGGCGTCTCGGCGCTCTTGGGGAACAGCGCCAGCAGCCGTTGATATTCCGCCAGCGCCTCCTCGTGCTGCTTGACGCCGCTGAGCAACTCGGCCAGCCGCAGCGACACCGGCGCGGTCATCGCGTCCCGCGGATGTTCGTCCACAAACCGGCGCAAAGACGGGATCACCTCGGCAGCCACGCCCAGCCGTTTTGCCAGGTCGCCAAGCTGGAGCGCCGCCGTGCGCTTGACTGCCACCACGGCCTCGCCGCCGGCCGCATTGCTGCCGGCCTGCTCGAACGCCTGCCGGAACGCCGCCACCGCGTCCTTCCATCGCTGCTGCGCCAGCCGGACCTCGCCGATGGCCAGCCATGCCTGGCCTTTCATCAAGGGCGGCAGCGCGGGGCCTTTGGCCGGCGCGAGCGCCCGCTCGAACGCCACCGCCGCCGCGTCGGCCTTGCCCTGCTCGCGCAACGACTGCGCCAGCCAGTAGGGCGCCGCCGTGGCCGCGCGCGTGCCGCCGTAGTGCGCCGCCACCGACTCGAACTGCGTGTCCGCCGTCTCGTGCTGTCTGCGCGCCAGCGCGATCCGCCCGCGCATCAACAGCGCGTCGGCCAGCACATCGCGCGTCGCGCCGGGCCGCGTCACCACGAGATTGAACGCCTCGTCAGCCTCGTCGAATTTCTTCTGCCCGAACAGCGCGTAGCCCAGCCCGTATTGCGACTGCGCGCGATAGCGGCCCGTCCCGAAAAACCGCCCGCTCGCCGCGCGGTAACTGGCCTCGGCCTCGGCCCAACGCCCGGCGTCGGCCAGCGCCTCGCCGTGCCAGTAGAGGAACGGCTCGGCGAACTTGCCGGCCGGGTATTTCGCCACCGCATCGGTGAGCCACTTCACCGCCGCCTCGGTCTGCCCGGAAAGCACCAGCGTCTCGCCCACCAGCAACGTCGCCTCCTCGGCCTCGGCGGCCCGCGGGAACTGCTGGAGCAGGGCGCACAACTGGCGTTCGGCGACATCATGGATGCCGTCGTTGAACGCCTTGCGGCCCATGCGCATCAACTCGCCCGCGCTGCGCGCCGTCTGGCCGGGAACGACCGGCGCGACGGCGAGCAGCGCAGCCAGCGCCGCGAAAATGGTTTGTTTCACCCAACGCACGGCCGCGATGTTCGCAAACCGTCCGCAACGGGTCGAGGCAAAATCTCGGCACGGATTGGCGGGCTGGGATCAGTCGGCCCGTTCGTAGGCGCGCTCGAAGTCGGCAAAGGTCTTGAATTTGTCCGGGTAAACCGCCAGCACGGCGTCTTCGAACTTGGCCCCCTCGACGATCTTGTTGACGAGCGGCAGGAACCTCTTGCGGTCGAGCTTGGTGATCAGGAACCGCACCAGCCGCGCGCTGGTGGCGTAGAACTCGCTGACGTCGCTCCTGTCGTCAGGATACTCCGTCGCTGCCAGCAGTCTCTGGATCGGGAACTTCGCCGGCCCGTGGCGGGCGTTGGCGCGCGCGCCGCCGCCGATGCCCTTGAACTTCGCGTAGGCGTTGCCGCTCTCGAACTCCGCAAAGCCCTCGTTCAACCACATCGGGATGCGGTGCGGCACGAACCGGTGGAAGATGCAGTGGGTGATCTCGTGCGCGAGCGTGCCGGTGGCGAAGCTGTCGTGCTGGCGGCTCAGGAAGAACAGTTCGCTGCGCGACGAGAAGCCGGCGGCCCACTCCTGCACCTCCGCGTCCTTCACAAACGCCTGCCAGTCCTCCGGCTTCTCGAACTGGAACAAATGGTTCTTGCGGTCGAAACGGTCCTCGGTGGCCTGCAGGTCGCTCTTGATCTGCTGGTAGTAGAACTCCGCCTGGCGCGCCACCTTCTTTGCGTCAATGGCCTTTCGATAGTGGATGACGAAATGCGGCGTCTCGGCGTGCCGCCACGCATTGGGGTCCTTGCCCAGCGCCAACTCCCCCATCTCAAACAGTTTCTTGTCGGTGATCTTCTCCCAGGTGGTCTCCACCAGCGGCGTGTCCGCGCCGCGCGCCGCCGCCCCTGTCGCGCCGCTGCCGATGCCCATCCGTTGCCGTATCTCGTCAACGGTCTGGGCGGAGACAACGGCCGCCCCGACGCAGCCGGCCAGCAGAAGGCTCCCAAGTCGCGCACTCATGGCGGCATGTTTATGGAATATCGCCGCGCCCGTCAAGCCTCCAGGAAGCACTGCCCCTTCTTAGGGCGCAACTTGACACACGCACCACGATCAAGTCCCGGAGGGACGGACGAGA
>DYDC01000060.1 GCA_020718125.1 Methylacidiphilum sp.
GACACCTTGTGGCCGATGTCAGGAGTAACGCCAGGTATGATTCCGCTGATGTTTTCGTGTTTGTTTGACATTTTGTTTGTCCTTCATTTTGCGGCTGTCAATCCAACCGCTGCGAACATTCCACGCCCTCGGAACTGCCGCAAGTGAGAATTTCGATTTGAGCCGGCGCTACTCAGGTTCAACGGATCAGGTCTGAGGTGATCTTCACGGTCGACCGACACCCCAAAGAGAGTAGATGAGCCGAATCGCAAAAATGATAGCAGCTAACCCAAGGCCTACGGCGAGAATCAACAAGCCTCCGCCGACCACCACCACGAGTATCTCTTCCGCTAGGAAACCAACGATGGTCCCAACAGCAGTAAAGACGATGGCCCCGCCGATACCGCCTTTAAGAAAACCGAAGCAAGCTCCAGCAAGAGCGCAAGCGATGAGGATTCCCCAGCGTAGTTTGTCGTCACGCGTCATAGCAGGTTAAGCCTAGCAGTCGTCGCCAGGAATTTTGATTCTTGCCACCGCAGCAGAGATTCTCGCGAGCAAAATCCCTTCGTGCCGCGCTGCGCTTGCGCTGTCGTTGCCGCCATCGCGCTCATCTGTGTGGCTCGTCTGCTCATCGCCGGCATTGTCTCAGCCCGGCCGCCCCACGCAAGCGCAGAAATCTCCCCCGTGCAAATCGCCGGCTTTCACGCTGCATCGTCCTCATCACTGACTCGTCTTCCACTCCAGAATCCCGCTGGAGAATTTCGGTTGGAGTTGGGCTTCGAGGCGCAGGGCAGCGGTGGTGACGGGGGTGAAGGTGACGTAGTTGAATCGGTCGCGCTCGATGCCGCGCTCGGTCATGCAACTGCCATTGCACGACGTGTGACGCCTTCGGCTTCGCGCGCACCCCGCAGCAAGCCCTCGACGCTGAGGTGATAGTCCAGCGCCGGCCAGAAGATGCCTGTGCCCGCTCCGCACGGCTTCCAACGGCGAACTTCTGCGGCGGTGGCATGGACGAGGGTCGGATACCACGTCAGCGGGACCACGAGGACGCGGCCGTCCTGCAATTCGACCCGCAGCGTTTCGCGCCCGACGGTGACGTTCTTAACTTTTGCGCTCAAAGAATTCATGCCATAGCTCCAACAACTGCGCCTGCCGATGTTCGGCGATCCGCAGAACGTGTCTCAACTCGCTCATCTTCAAACCCTCGGTCCAAGCCAGCCGGACAGGATCGAGCCAAAGCTTGGCCGTGCCGTCGCCCTTGTCCACGTGGACGTGAGGCGGCTCGGTGCCTTCCTCGGCGTAGAAATAGAACACATAACCAGCCTCGCGATGAACGGTCGGCATGAGCGCACTATACCGGGCGACGGTGCCGCGAGCAACCCTGCAAACGGAACGACTCAATTGGCGGCCTGAAACCTCAACGACCGGCGGTTTGAAACCGCCGATCCTTGGCAACGCCGGCCAGACAGGAGTGTCTGGCCTACGACTTACCGCCGTGCTGCACGTAAAGGGCGCTAAAACGGACCTTCGTCTTCTGCTCGCCCTCGAACGTCGCTTTGATGCGGATGCGGTCGGGCAGGCCGGTGATGGCACTCTGCCCGTTCCACGAGATTGGCGTGATAGGGGTAGGGAGAGAGGATTGAACTCTCCCCCTCCCTCCGAACCGGACAGGCGGGTTTCCCGCATCCGGCTCTCCAGTCGGTGGGGTCTCATCGAGACTAACGAGCACACGCATGGGCCGCCTCCAAGCTGTAGAGGCCCAGCGCGCCAAAGTAGGCGTTCGGCCAGCGTTGATGGTCTGTTCCGCGTCCCCGTCCGCGTCGCCCGCGCCGCTTGCGCAGCACGCTGCGCAGCCGCATCCGTATCCACCCGTCCAGCCGCCCGAACGTCGTCCAGTGGCTGTGCCGGTAATACGCATACCAGCCCCGCAGCTTCGGGTTGAGCGCGGCCACGATCACCGCCAGGCTCCGCCCGTCGGTGCGGCGCGTTTCCGCTCGAATCGCGTCCTTGAATCTCTCCAAACTCTTCGTTCGCGGCCAGCGATAGCCCCGCTCGAAGTGATAGCCCAGAAAGTCAAAGCCGCCCCGTTGCGTCGCCTCCACCACCCGCGTCCCTCAGCGCGGTAGAGGCCGGCGCCGTCTCGATCCTTCGCAGCCGGAATTCCCCGTTGCCGGGTGCTTAATCGCTCAAGATATCGCGCTGCTGTTGTCGCCCCGACGCTTGACACGCCCGCACACCTCCCTACACTGCGCGGGTTTTCCACGACGAAAGGAACCTATACAATTGAGCAAGATCGCTGACATTCTCGCGCGGGAGATTCTGGACTCCCGCGGCAACCCCACTGTTGAAGCTGATGTCATCCTCGATTGCGGCGCGCTCGGGCGCGCGGCGGTGCCCAGCGGCGCCTCGACCGGAGAAAACGAAGCGCTGGAGCTGCGCGACGGCGACAAGAAGCGTTACCTCGGCAAGGGCGCGCTGAAGGCTGTGGCCAACATCCAGGACAAGATCGCCCCGGCGCTGAAGGGCCGTTGCGTGTGCGACCAGGTCGCGCTCGACAACGCGATGCTCGCGCTCGACGGCACGGAGACGAAGGCCAAGCTCGGCGCGAACGCCATTCTCGCCGTCTCGATGGCCGCCGCGAAAGCCGCCGCCATCGCCACCGGCCAGCCGTTGTTCCGCTACCTCGGCGGCACCAACGCGCACGTCCTGCCCGTCCCGATGATGAACATCCTCAACGGCGGCGCGCACTCGGACGCCCCGGTGGACATTCAGGAATTCATGATCATGCCCGCCGGCGCGCCCAGCTTCCGCGAGGCGCTGCGGATGGGCGCAGAGACGTTCCACGCGCTCAAAGGCGTGTTGAAGAAGGCCGGCCTTTCGACCGCCGTTGGCGACGAGGGCGGGTTCGCCCCGGCGTTGAAGAACAACGAGCACGCGCTGGAGGTCATCGCCGAGGCGGTGAAGGCCGCCGGCTACACGCTCGGCAAGGACATCTACATCGCGCTCGACCCCGCGGCGAGCGAGTTCTACGACGTGGCGAAGAAGCGATACGTGTTCAAGAAGTCCGACAAGAGCGAGCGCACCCGCGCGCAGATGGTGGACTTCTGGGCGGAGTGGTGCGCGAAGTGGCCGATCGTCTCCATTGAGGACGGTCTCAGTGAGCACGACTGGGAAGGCTGGAAGATGCTCACCGACAAGATCGGCAGCAAGGTCCAGCTCGTCGGCGATGACTTGTTTGTCACCAACGTCAAGTTCCTCAAGCGCGGAATTGACACCGGGACGGCCAACTCGATCCTGGTGAAGGTCAACCAGATCGGCTCGCTGACGGAGACGTTCGACGCCGTCGAGATGGCCAAGGAAGCGAGCTACACGTCCGTCATCAGCCATCGCAGCGGCGAGACCGAGGACGCGACCATCGCGGACATCGCGGTGGCGACCAACGCCGGCCAGATCAAGACCGGCAGCCTCTGCCGCACCGACCGCGTCTGCAAATACAACCAGTTGCTCCGCATCGAGGAGCAGCTCGGGGCGAACGCGGTCTTTGGCGGCAAACTGAAACTGCGGTAGGCCATGTCGCAATCCCCTCACCGGCCGGCGAACGCGCTCATTTGGGCGGCGATCATCGTGCTGCTGCTGGCGGGGTTCATGGCGACGTATCTGCCGAAGTTGCGCGAGGCCAAGAGCCTTCGCACGGAGAAATACCGGCTCGACCAGCAACTGCACGAGCAGGAGTTGGAATCCCGCCGGTTGCGGGCGAAGCAGGAAGCCTTGCGCAACGACCCGAAGGCGGTCGAGCGCACGGCGCGAGAAAAACTTGGCGTGGCCAAGCCGGGCGAGACGATTTTCCGGTTCGAGCCGGAGAACAACGCGCCGCCGCGGTAGGCTGGCGTGGCTGGTTTTCGATTTGCCAAGCCGCGGGCGGTGGCGTAAAGGGAACAAGCGTCCGAGTGCCGACAGTGAGGTTTCAAACTGAGAACAAGGAGGTTGAAGTAGCCGCGCACGCGAACCTGATGCGGGTGGCGAAGGCGGGCAGGATTGCCACCTACGAAGGGGCGCATTGGTGGCTGAACTGCCTGGGGACCGGGTTGTGCGGCTCGTGCGTCATCGAGGTGCGTGACGGGATGGAGAACCTGACGCCACGGACCAAGCTTGAAGAGATGCATCTGAGCGAGTTCCCGCGCGCGTTCCGGCTGGCGTGCCAGACGGAAATCGTCAAGGGGTCGGTGACGATCCTGACGCGGCCGAAAATCGAGGCACAGCCCCGATATTGAAGCGGTTTTTAAGGAGACAGAGCTATCCATGATCAACAAACACATAGCGGAGGTTCAGAAGTTTGCTCCCGGTGCGTTTTACTGGGAGACGTTTTCGGTGGAAATCGAAACAGACCTGTCATGCGCAGGCTTGCGCGACGAGGAGGAGGCGGTGTTGATTGATCCCGTGTCCCTGACGATGAACGCGCTGAACACGGTGGTGGGGCGGGCGGACCGCGCGGCGGTCTTGTTGACCAACGGCAACCACGAGCGCGGCTCGTCGTGGTATCACACGCGGCTGCACTTGGAGGTCTGGGCGCACCGTGACGCGGCGCCCGAATTGAACCAGAAGCCGGTTCGGACATTCGGAGATGGCGACGTGCTGACGGCGGGCTTGCGCGCCATTCATATTCCCGGGGCGGCGGCGGGTGAGACGGCATTTTATACGCCGAAGAACGGCGGCATCGTTTTCATGGGCGACGCGCTGGTGAACATGGAGGCACTCGGCGGGCTGGCGTTCCTGCCCGACAAATACTGCAAGGACCCGCAACAGTCGCGCCAGTCACTGCGCAAGCTGCTGGACCTGGATTTCGCGATGATGACCTTCGCCCACGGGAAACCGATCGTTGAAAACGCGAAGGCGCGGGTGGCGAAGCTGTTGGGGGAGGCGTGAGATGAGGATGAGATTCGCGTTTGGTTTGGTGGCCACGTTGCTGCTGGCGATGCCCCTGCGGGCGGAGGAGCCGCCGGCGGAGGTCTTGGGGATGTGCGCGGCGTTCTTCGACCGACTCAAGGCCGGCCAGATCAAGCCCGCCTGCCAGACGTTGCTGAAAGGCAGCCGGATTGCCGACCAGATCGAAGACGTGGGCAAGCTGCAACAGCGCGCGGAGGAGCTGGTGCAGGGCTACGGGCCGGTCATCGGTTGTGAGTTCGTGAAGGCGCAGTGTGTCGGCAAGAGCTTGTGCCAGGTGACGTATGTGACGCGTTCCGAGCGCAGCCCGGTCATCTGGCAAATCACCTTCTACCGTCCGGCCGAGACGTGGCGCGTGTTCAACGTCCGCATGGATGACCGGATCATGGATTTGTTCGGCAAGTAGGGGCGCGCGTCAGCTCTTGATGAAGTAGGAGAGGTTTTCCAGTTCAATGGCGAGGTTGACGTTGTTGACGATGACGTGTTCGGGGACGTGCAGGAGGATGGGGGAGAAATTCAGGATGCCGCTGACCCCGGAGGTGACAAGATGGTTGGCGACATCCTGCGCCGCGGTGGCGGGCACGGCGAGGATGGCGATCTTCACGCGGTGCGAACGGACGAAATCTTTCAAGCGGCCCATCGGCAGGATTGATTGGGCGAACCGCTTGTTGCGTTGACGGCGCGGGTCGGAGTCGAAACCAGCGATGATCTCGAAACCCGCGGGTGCAAAGCCGCGATAACTGATCAGTGCGGCGCCGAGGTTGCCGACGCCGATGACGATGGCGGGCTGTAGCCGCGTGGTGCCGAGGGTGTCGCGGATCTTGCGGGCCAGCCGCTCGACATCGTAGCCGAGGCCGCGGGTGCCGAACTGGCCGAAGTAGGTCAGGTCCTTGCGCAATTGCGCGGGGGCCACGCCCGCGGCGGTGGCGAGGGCTTCGGAGGAGACTGAGTGGATGGCGTTCTCCTTCAGCCGGTCCAGGCAGCGCAGATAAACGGAGAGGCGGTAGATGGCCTTGCGGGGGATGGAGGATCGTCGGCGCATGTGGCGTCAGGAGTTTCCGGGTTCCGGCCTAACCGCTCATTGTGTGGCGTCGGACAGTATTCCCGTCTTCACGTGCCACCGACGGCAGGGTCACGAGAACTTCTTGGCCAGCAGCGTGCAGTTGTGGCCGCCGAAGCCGAGGGCGTTGTTCAGGACGGCGTCAACCTTCAACTCACGGGCCTGGTTCGGCGTGTAGTCTAGGTCGCAGTCGGGGTCGGGAAATTCGTAGTTGATGGTCGGCGGGATGACGTTGTGGGTGAGCGCCAGCGCGCAGACGATCATCTCAACCGCGCCGGCGGCGCCAAGCAGGTGGCCGGTCATGCTCTTGGTGGAGCTGATGGCGACCTTCTTTGCGCGGTCGCCAAAGACGGCCTTGATGGCGGCCGTCTCAAACTTGTCGTTGAGCTGTGTGGAGGTGCCGTGGGCGTTGATGTAGGAAATCTGGTCGGGCCGCAGGCGGGCGGTCTCCAGCGCGCGCCGGATGCAGCGGGCGGCGCCTTCGCCGCCGGGTGCCGGGGCGGTCAAGTGGTAAGCGTCGGCGGTCTGGCCGTAGCCGGCGAGTTCGCAGTAGATGCGGGCGCCGCGCTTGCGAGCGCGCTCGAGTTCCTCGATGACGATGACACCGGACCCCTCGCCCATCACGAAGCCGTCGCGCTCGCGGTCGAACGGGCGGCTGGCTTTCTTGGGGGCGTCGTTGCGGGTGCTGAGGGCCTTCATGGCCGCAAACCCGCCGATGGCGGTGCGCAGGACGGTGGCCTCGGTGCCGCCGGCGAACATGATGTCCGCATCGCCGTGCTTGATGGCGCGGCAGGCTTCGCCGATGGCGTGGGCGCTGGTGGCGCAGGCGCTGACGGTGGCGAAGTTTGGCCCGCGCAGGCCCAGTTCCATCGAGGTGATGCCGCTGGCCATGTTCACGATCATCATCGGGATCGTGAACGGCGACATGCGGGAAGGGCCTTTTTCGAGCAGGACTGTGAACTGTCGCTCGAACGTGTTCAGCCCGCCGACGCCGGAGCCTATCGTGCAGCCGGCGCGGTCGAGGTTCTCCTTGGCGAGGTCCAGGCCGGAATTGGCGAGGGCCTGCTTGGCGGCGGCGACGGCGAAGCAGATGTTGCGGTCGCTGCGCCGGGCGTCCTTCGGCTTGCGGAAGAACGGCGTGGGATCGAAGCCCTTGACCTCCGCGGCGATCTGGCAGTCGTAGTCTGTCGGATCGAAGGCCGTAATGCGGTCCACGCCGCTCTGGCCGGCCAGCAGGGCGCGCCAGAACTCCTCGACCGTCTGCCCGATGGAGCAGACGACGCCCATGCCGGTAAGGACTACCCGTCGTTCGTTGTCAGCCATGGCTCAAAACAACCGGGACATTGGTCAGCCGCGTCGCCCGTCCGGGCTGGCGTGGCCGGCCAATGCCCCAGAGCACCGCGCGCGACCGCGCTGTTATTGCCTGGTCCGCTCCTCGATATAGCGCACCGCGTCGCCGACGGTCTGGAGCTTCTCGGCATCCTCGTCGGGAATCTCGGCGCCGAACTCCTCCTCGAACGCCATGACCAGCTCGACGGTGTCGAGCGAGTCCGCCGCGAGATCCGCGATGAAGCGGGCCTCGGACTTGACTTGGTCAGCGTTCACGCCGAGCTGCTCGACGATGATGTCCTTGACGCGATCGAAAACAGACTTGCTTGTGTCAGCCATGATGTGGGTCTCCTGTTGTTTCTAGATCGTTTTCCTTTACATCACCATGCCGCCGTCCACTGTCAAGACCTGACCGGTGATGTAAGCGGCCTGGTCACTTGCCAAAAACAGCGCTGCGTTGGCCACGTCCTCGGCCGAACCGAGGCGGCCCAGCGGGATTTGATTCAAAAGCTTCCGCCGGACATCCTCGCCGAGAACGGCGGTCATCTTCGTCTCGATGAACCCCGGCGCAATCGCGTTGGAGGTGACGCTGCGCGAGGCCAGCTCGCGGGCCACCGATTTGGTCAGGCCGATCACGCCCGCTTTCGAGGCGGCGTAATTGCACTGGCCCGCGTTGCCGACCAGGCCGATCACCGACGCGATGTTGACGATGCGGCCGGAGCGCTGCTTCACAAACGCGCGCGCCAGCGCCTTGGTGAACAGAAACGCGCCCTTCAGATTGATGTTCAGCACCGCGTCCCAGTCCGCCTCGCTCATCCGCATCAGCAGCGTGTCCTTGGTGATGCCGGCGTTGTTGACCAAAATGTCCACCTTGCCGGCGTCCGCGAGGGCCTTCTCGACCGTCTGTTCCACCGCGGCCGCGCTGGCCACGTCGGCGCCATAAGCCCAGGCGCGGCGGCCCATCGCACGGACCATGTCGCAGGTTTCCGCGCAGAACTCAGGCTTCAGGTCCACGGCGGCGATATCCGCGCCGTCCCCGGCCAGCTTCAGCGCGATGGCGCGGCCGATGCCGCGGCCGGCGCCGGTCACCAACGCAACCTTGTGTTCAAGTAGTCCCATGGAAAAGTCGTGCGTATGGTAGGAATCGGTGAAAGCTTGTCAACAGATTCCGCGCAAAATTGTGTTCCGCGAGTTGCATTGGCTGTTGGGGGTCCATCCACAAAGACCGGCCCGACGTTCCGCTGTCACGACACCTGCGGCCGGATCACCGTGCAGCCGTTTTTTCCCGGCGTATCCGACAGCCTCGTGAACATCGCCTCGTCAGGGCGGATGCCGAGCAGCGCGCCGCCGCTGCCGCTGAAGTGCGCGCACGCCCCGCATGACCGCGACACGTCGCGCTGGTCGGGGATGATCTCCAGTTCCGGCGACTCCCACAGCGCTACCCGCGCGGCGAAATTGCGGACGATGACCGAGATGGTCTTCCCGTAGTAACCGTCCGACGGATTGCCGATCAGGCCGGCGCGGGCGTGGGCATGGGTTTCGACGATCATTCGGGGAAATCAGGTTTTGGTGGGTGCTCCTACTCTGGTCGTCGCGCCGATGCGAGCGAAAAGTAGCCACGGTAGCCGCGTCACTCCGTGACGCGGCTACTATCGCCTTCGCGGCGGCTTGCCGGCGCGCTCCAGCATCAACACCGCGCCGCCGCCGGGCGGCAGCTCCAGCGGGAAACTGGTGATGGACTCCGTCCGCTCGCACGGCACGGGATTGGCCCCGCCATCGGCAGAGAGGTTCAACGCGCGGCTGTAGGCGCCGTGGGCGATCACCTGCGTCTTCACCGGCGCGTAGGGCGAGAGATTGATCGCCACCGAGAAGAACGTCCGCAGCTCGTCGCAAGGCCGCCAGTCCAGATAAAGATTCCGCTCCGGCGACTCGATCTCCCGCTTCACGCGTTCGTTGAGAACCTGCGGCCAGTAATCGCGAATCTCCTTGACGGTGAAAAACGGATCGAGTGACACGACAATTTCACCGCGGCCGTATTTGGCGCGCAAGGCCAGCGGTCTTCCGGCCGCGTCCGACGCCATGACAATGCAACCCGGCTTCAACCGCGCCGCTTCCAAGCGCCAACGCCCATCAGCATCCTTTTGAACATCATCAATGCCAAGTGTCTCCCACAACAGTCGCGCCACCCGCCGGCCCCACGGGTCGAACAGCCCTGGAGGCTCGTCACAAAGCAGCGTGCCGCCGTCGTTGATCCAACTGATTAGGGACTCTTGGAGCCAGCTTGGCAGATGCGTCGCGCCGCCGAGCGCCAGCACATCATAGTCGCTGGGTGCTTTCGGAAAGTCGCGGAAGGTCTCCTCATGGATGACCGCCGGTTGCCAGCCGAAACCCCAGAAGTTGGCGAAAAACTGGCTTTCCTCTTTTCGCGCGTCACGATTCATCAGCAGCGACGAACTGGAACGAACAATGCCTAACCTCGTGAGAGACCGCGAACCTCCAAAGACCTTCCAAAGTGGTTGCGTCTGCCGCAGTGCCGTTTCGAGCTGGGGCACAGGCTTCCGCACAATCATGCCATCCATGCCTGCGGCTAATAGCAGCCAGAGATTGCGCGATGCGACTCGGTCGCACCAGCGTGATGCTCGGCCATCGAGATGGGTTTCAGGGGCTTTCCATTCGAAGTGGAACGGGAGAGCCCACAAGCGGCGGTTGATGCGCGTGGCCAGCGTTGAGATGAGGGCGCGATCGGGTCCGCCAGCCAAACATTCGCGCGAATCGCCGAGGCTTCCAGTGAAGTGGGAATAGTGTGACCAACCGGCCCCGCGCTGGATGGCGTAGTAGTCGAGCAGATTTGCTTCCCCGTGGTTTTCAAACTCAACCTCTGGGATGCCAAGAATGTAGGCGCGGGGGGCGCCACCGCGTGCTGCTGCAACAGCATCGCGCGTGGCGCGCGTCACGGTGTCCTGCCAAAACGTGACGGCGTCACGCCAGCGTGCGGGCTGCCTGTCAGTCGGCCATGCAATTTCCTCGAAGCGCGCAAACTTGCTGTCCCATCGGCCGTTAAGGTCGCCAATGGTTGAGTAGGCGCTGGTGAGCCACGACCGAAAGGCATCCAACCTTAACGGCGTTGTATTAGGCGGCAGGTATGCTTGCAGTGTGAAGAGAATGCCAAGGTTGTTGGTTTGCGCGTGCAGCGGCGTAACCCGAGTCTGGATGTCCGCAATGTGGTTTGACCGGATCGTTGGGTCGAAAAGGTTTGCATCGGTCCATCGCAACGTTTTCCGCCAGAATGCAGACTTCTCGGCGAATCGGAACTTCTCCACGGGCAAGTGCGCCGGGAAGTATCGGCCGAGATCTATACGAAGCAATGATGCCTCGGTGTCCGGTGGCCTCATAGGCGGCGGAAGCGATGTGCTGTCATTGGCGCCGATCAGTTTCATTTCTGCGAGGTAGAAACGCCCGCGCTGAGCTTCGAGCAGGGGAACGTCACGTGAACGATCTTTGATCGAGAGCGCCCGAACTCGAGTCAGATCAATCCTGCCGGGATAGCGGAGATAGAGTCTGAACTCGTTCCATCCGGGCGCGCCGAAAGGCGCTGGCAGGCAATCGAAACCTTCGTCGCCATTGTGGAGAGTGACGCGGAGTGGCATCTCGAATGGTTGATCCGTGAAAGTGCGGATACGCAGGAAGGCGAAGCTGGCCCAGTTGGTATGTGTCAGTGGCAGGCTTAGCAAAGGGGAGCCGCTGCCCACGAGCGGCAGTTCCATCTCCATTCCATTGCCCGTGTGTCCGTCACCGGAGAGGAAGACGGTTTTGCCGACGCGGGCGCCGTTGGCGCCGTGCCAGTTGGAGGCTTTCATCGCTTCGTCGAGGACGAGCGATTGGGCGGAGGCGGAGAGGAGGGATGTGGCGAGAGTGAGCGCGAGAGCGAAAGGGAGAAAAGGCCGAAGAGCCGAAGCCCCGAAGGCCGAAGGAAGGCCGAGGGCCGAAGTCCGAAAAGTGGTTCGTGGTGCGGACCTTCGGCCTTCGGATTTCGGAGCGCCGGAGGCGCGATAGAAAGCAGCCCACGGCGTGAGCCGTGGGGA
>DYDC01000061.1 GCA_020718125.1 Methylacidiphilum sp.
GATTCAAGAGCATTGCTTTCACAACGCCTCGCTCGTCGGCGAGCAACTCCGTTGCGTCGGCGCGACGGTTTGTGGAGCAATGGAACCGTGAGGAGCATCCAACTTCGCCGGCATTGGCGACGGCCAAGTCGTCGTTGAATTGGTTTTTCCAGACGGCGCGACGGCACAAGCCATCCATGCGCGGTGTGCCGCCGCTGGCGCAGAAGGATTTGGGCGAAGCGGACTGGGAGCGGCGGCTGACGGATGTTTTGGAAACATCCAACGTTGAACTTTCAACTTCCAACGCTCAATCTTGGCCCGCATGAATGCGGAACCCAAATACGATCTAGAGGAGCGGTTGCTGGAATACGCCGCGCGCATCATCCGACTCGTGGAGCGGCCGCCGGCCGGTCGCGCGGGGAATCATGTCGCGGCGCAATTGTTGCGGTCGGGCATGTCGCCGCTGCCAAATCACGGCGAGGCGCAAGCGGCGGAATCGCGGAAGGATTTCATCCACAAGCTCAAGGTCTGCCACAAGGAACTGCGCGAGTCGCGGCGCTGGCTGCGGCTGATTCAGTGGGTGCCGCTGCTGAAACCAGCCCAAGTCCAGCCGCTGTTGGACATTTCGTGAGACGCCCGGCGCAAAGCGACATGCCAACGGAAAGCGTCAACTCAACCGGCAAGCGGCTGCGTTTCGCGGCGCGTTGGTTCGCGCTGGCCGCGTGCGCTGCGCTGGTGCTTCCGTGGTGGACTGTGCAGGTGCCGCTGTCGTCGTTCAGTCCCTTCGTCGCGCTCTGCTCGGCCCTCGCGACTCACGCGGTCGGTCTCATCGTGCTCCTCGGCGTGCCGGCGTTCGTGCTGGCGCTCTTTATGCCGCGCTGGTTCTGCCGGTTCGCGTGCCCGGTCGGGTTCTTGCAGGAGTTGCTCGGTGGACCGCACCCCCACGCAAAGACCCGCTGGCTGCGGTGGCCGTTCTTCGGGCGATGGTTCCTGCTGTTGACGCTTGGCGGGGCGGTGGTGGGCTATCCGATCTTCCTGTGGCTCGACCCGCTGGCCATCTTCAGCGGCTTCTTCAGCGCGTGGCGGCAACCGCTCACCGCTGCCAGTGTGTGCGCGGGGCTGGCCCTGCCGGTGGCGCTGCTGTTCGACTTCCTGCTGCCGAAGGCGTGGTGCATGAGGATATGCCCGTTGGGCGCGATGCAGGAGTTGATGGTGGTCGGCCGGCGGTTGGTCCGGCCACGGACACGCTGCGAAACGGACGGCGGCGCGGAAGCCCGCCCGCGCCACAGCCAAGCCCTCGCGCGGCGGAGTTTTCTCGCCGCCTGCGTCGGCGTGACCAGTGCCATCGCCGCGCGGAAGGTTCGCGGCGCGCCGCCGCCGCTGCGGCCGCCCGGCGCGCTGGATGAAGAGCGGTTCACCGGCGTCTGCATCCGCTGCGGAAGCTGCACGCGCGTCTGCCCGACGCGCATCCTGAAGCCAGACCTCGGCAAACACGGACTGGCGGGCCTGCTCGCGCCGGTGGCGGACTTCGACGACGGCTACTGCAAGGAGGACTGCAACCGCTGCGGCCAGGTCTGCCCGAGCGGCGCCATTGAGCGGCTCACGTTGGCGGAGAAGCGCCGGCGCGTCATCGGGCCGGCCGTGGTGGACCTCGACGTCTGCTGGCTGGCGGAGGGGAAAGAGTGCACGGCCTGCATCCGCGCGTGTCCCTATGAGGCGTTGAAGGTTTTCAGCGACGGGTTTGACACGCGGCCGGAGTTGATCCTCTCGCGCTGCACCGGCTGCGGCGCGTGCGAGGCGGCGTGCCCCGTCCAGCCCCGGCGCGCGATCCGGGTCGTGGCGAAGCCCGGCATCCTGCCGGCGCGCGTGAAAAAAGCCGAAAAATCCGGAAAAAGCGATTGACACGTCAGGGGGCGGTCGCTAGTGTCTCGCCCCTCTTTTTTGACAATGAAGACTTATTTGCCTAAACCGCTGGAAATCCCGCGCAAGTGGCATGTTGTGGACGCCAAGGACGCCGTGTTGGGACGACTGGCAGCCAAGGTCGCCAATGTGTTGCGCGGCAAGGACAAGCCTGTTTACACGCCGCATGTGGACACGGGCGATTTCGTCGTCGTCATCAACGCCGCGCAGGTCAAGCTCACCGGCAAGAAGGAAGACCAGAAGACCTACATGAGCTATTCCGGCTGGCGCGGCGGCGAGCGTTACCGGACGGTGCCGGAACTTCGCGCGACGCATCCGGAGCGGCTCATCGAGCACGCCGTCAAAGGCATGCTGCCGAAGAACCGGCTCGGCCGGCAGATGTTCGGCAAACTCAAGGTTTATCCCGGCGCCGACCATCCGCACACGGCGCAGCAACCACAGCCGCTCGCGGCAGTTTAGCGCGCCCGACCCCAAGGAAGTTTATGGTGCAAATCGCCAAGCAAAAGGAATCGCCGTTCATCTGGGCCGTCGGCCGCCGCAAGACCGCCGTCGCCCGCGTCCGGCTTAGCCCCGGCACCGGCAAGTGGATCATCAACGGCCGCGAGGTGGATGTTTATTTCCCCATCGAGGCACATCGCACGGCCATCACCCATCCGTTGCGCCTGACCGAAACGACCGGCAAGTTTGACGTGTTCGTGAACGTCGCCGGCGGCGGCCCGCACGGCCAGGCCGGCGCGGTCCGGCATGGCGTGGCCCGCGCGTTGAACAAATTTGATATCGCATTGCGCCCGAAGCTCAAGGAAGCGGGCCTGCTGACGCGCGACCCGCGCATGCGGGAGCGCAAGAAGTATGGTCAGCCCGGCGCTCGCAAGCGGTTCCAGTTCTCGAAGCGCTAGTTTATTTTCGGACCGCGAGCAAAAGCCCCGGCTCATCCGTCGGGGTTTTTTGCTTTGACGGCGTGATGAAGGAGGGCCGACGCGGCTCGCAACCGCAGAGTTTATTATGGCCAAGGTCAAAGTTGCCATTGTTGGAGCATCCGGCTACACCGGCGAAGAACTGGTGCGCCTGCTCATTTCCCATCCCGAGGTCGAGCTGGCCTGCGTCACCTCGCGCCAGCAGGCCGGCCAGCCCCTCGCAAAAGCATTTCCCCGCTACGCCGGACGGCCTGGCGTCGCCGGACTCGCGTTCAGCGAACCGAAGGTGGACGACATTGCCGCGAAGGCGCGGGTGGCGTTCCTGGCGTTGCCGCACGGCGTCGCGGCGGAGTTCGCCGTGCCGTTATTGGCCAAGGGTGTGAAGGTCATTGACCTCAGCGCCGACTTCCGGCTCAAAAGCGCCGACGTTTACAAAGAGTTCTACGCGCAGGAGCATCCCGCGCCGGCGCTGCTGAAGGACGCGATCTACGGCATGCCGGAAATCCGGCGCGACGCGATCCGGGGCGCGAAGCTCATCGCCTCGCCGGGCTGCTACCCGACCAGCATCATCCTCGCCTCGGCGCCCGCGCTGAAGAACAAGCTGGTGAAAACCGCCGGCGTCGCCGCCAACTCGCTCTCCAGCCCGTCCGGCGCGGGCCGCAAGGCGGAATTGGATTACCTCTTCATTGAATGCAACGAAAGCGTCCGAGCCTACGGCGTGCCGAAGCACCGGCATCTTTCCGAGATCGAGCAGGAGTTGAGCCTGCTCGCAGGCACGACGATGACGATCGCGTTCACGCCGACGCTGATCCCCGTGAACCGGGGCATCCACACGACGGTCTATTTCGAGATGCTGAAGCCGCTGGCCCAGGCCGACGCGCAGAAGATTTACGAGGACTTCTACCGCGGCGAACCGTTCGTGCGCGTGATGGAGCCGGGCCGGCTGCCGGACATCAAGAACATCGCCGGCGCCAATTTCCTCGACGTGGCCGTGCGCGTGGACCCGCGCACGCAGCGGCTGATCGCGTTCAGCGCCGTGGACAACCTCGTCAAGGGCGCCGGCGGCCAGGCCGTGCAGTCCATGAATCTCATGTTCGGTTTGCCGGAAACCACCGGCCTGCTCTGAGTCATCTATGAAAGCAAAATACAAGACCATACAAGGCGGCGTCACCGCGCCCAAGGGCTTCCGGGCCGCGGGCGTGCATTGCGGCATCAAGGGCGGCAAGGATCAGAAGCCCGACCTGGCGCTCATCGTTTCGATGGTGCCGGCCCACGCGGCGGGCGTCTTCACGAGCAACCTCGTCAAGGCCGCGCCCGTGCGCATCTCGCAGAAGCACATCGCCAAGGGCCGCGCGCAGGTCGTCGTCGCCAACAGCGGCAACGCCAACGCCTGCACCGGCGAGCAGGGCATGAAGGACGCGCTCGACATGGCGCGCCTCGCCGCCGAACTCCTGGCCGTCGCCCCGCACGAGGTGCTGGTTTGCTCCACCGGCCGCATCGGCGTGAATCTGCCGATGGAGAACGTCCTCAACGGCATCCGCGCCGCCGAGCAGCAGCTCAGCGACGCGGGCGGGGCCGACGCCGCGAAGGCCATCATGACCACCGACAAGCAGCCGAAGGAGGTGTCGGTCACGCTCACGATCAACAACCGCGAGGTCCGCATCGGCGCCATCGCCAAGGGCGCGGGCATGATCAATCCCTCGCTCGCCACGATGCTCTGCTTCATCACCACCGACGCGACGGTGAGCACCAACGGCCTCGACAAGGCCCTCCGCGCCGCCGTGGAGCAGTCGTTCAACCGCATCAACGTGGACAACGACATGAGCACCAACGACACGGTCATCGCGCTGGCCAACGGCATGGCTGGCAACCTGCCGTTGACGCTCGAACACCCGGAATTCCTGAAGTTCCAGGAAGCCCTGAACTTCGTGACGCTGAAGCTCGCCCGTATGATCGTCCGTGACGGCGAGTGCGTCTCGAAGTTCGTCACCGTCGAGATCACCGGCGCGGCCAGCGACGCCGACGCCCGCCTCGCCGCGAGGGCCATCTGCCACTCGATGCTCGCCAAGTCCGCGTTCTACGGCGGCGACCCGAACTGGGGCCGCCTCCTCTGCGCCGTCGGCTACAGCGGCGCGCGGGTGGACCCGGACAAGCTCGATCTCTACTACAACAACGTCCACGTCGTCACCGGCGGCGCGCCGCGGGGCGTGCCGGAGAAGCGCATGAGGAAGGTCACGTCGCAGAAGAACTTCTCCATCAAAGTGAACCTGAACGTCGGCGATGGGAAGTTCACAGCCTACACGACGGACCTGACCGAGGCCTACGTCGAGTTCAACAAGGGCGAGTGATGCTGATTGGAGTGTTGGAGTAATGGATTGTTGGAGTGTTTGATAGACGATGGGTTGATCTTCCGCTGAAACCCCAAGACTCCATCACTCCATTTTCCGACGATGCAAGACCTCATCCAAAAAGCCGAAGTGTTGTTGGAGGCGCTCCCCTACATTCAGCGCTTCCGCAACTCCACCTTCGTCGTCAAATATGGCGGCAGCTTCATGAACTCGCCCGACCCGAAGGTCCGCAACGGCGTCGCGGCGGACATCGTGTTCCTCGAGGCCGTCGGCATCAACCCGGTCGTCGTCCACGGCGGCGGCAAGGCCATCACCCGCGCGATGGACGCCGCCGGCATCGAGGCCAACTTCATCGAGGGCCTGCGCGTCACCGACGAGGCCAGCGTCAACATCGTCGAGCGCGTCCTCTCGGAGGAAATCAACCCCGAGATCGTCAGGACCATCGAATCACTCGGCGGCCGGGCGCAGGGGTTTTCCGGGACGAAAATCTTCAAGTGCAGGAAACTCCTCACGGACGGCGTGGACTACGGCTATGTCGGCGAGGTCGTCGAGGTCAACACCGAGCCGCTCTACCAGTGCATCCTGCACGCCGTCACGCCCGTCATCAGCCCGACCGCGCTCGGCGAGGACGGCCGCGTTTATAACTGCAACGCCGACACGGCCGCCGCGACGGCCGCCATCGCGCTCAAAGCCCGCCGGCTTGTGTTCATGAGCGACGTGCCCGGCCTGATGCGCGACCCGAAGGACCCGTCCACGCTCATCTCCAGCCTGAAGATTGGCGAGGTGGACGGCCTGAAGCAGGCGGGCATCATTGACAAGGGCATGATCCCGAAGGTGGACAGCAGCGCCGAGGCGATCAAAGCCGGCGTCCATCGCGTCCACTTCGTGGATGGCCGCGTCCCGCACGGCGTGTTGCTGGAAGTCTTCACCCACAAGGGCGTCGGCACGGAGATCGTAAAATGACCACCAACGAAATCGTCGCGCTGTTCAACCGATACGTCATGCCGACCTACGGCCGCTCGCTGGCCATCGTGCGCGGCAAGGGCGCGAAGTGTTGGGATGCCGACGGCAAGGAATACCTCGACTTCGGCGGTGGCGTCGCGGTGAACATCCTCGGCCACAGCCATCCGGCCATCGTCCGCGCCCTCAAGCAGCAGGCCGCGACACTCATCCATTGCTCGAATCTCTACCACAGCGAGCCGCAGGGCCTGCTGGCGAAGAAGCTCGTTGAACTGGCCGGCATCGAGGGCAAGTGTTTCTTCTGCAACAGCGGCGCTGAAGCGAACGAGGGCCTTTACAAGCTCGCGCGCAAGTTCGGCCACGACACCGGCCGCTACGAAGTCCTGACGATGGAGGGCAGCTTCCACGGTCGGACGCTTGCTGGCATCGCCGCGACGGGCCAGGAGAAGGTGAAAAAAGGTTTCGAGCCGATGCCGGACGGTTTCCGGCACGTGCCGTTCAACGACCTCGACGCCGCCCGCGCCGCAGTCGGCCCGAAGACGTCCGCGATTCTCTTGGAGCCGGTCCAGGGCGAGAGCGGCATCAAGCCAGCCACACGCGAGTTCCTGATGGGCCTGCGCCAACTCTGCGACGAGAAGAACCTGTTGCTGATGCTCGACGAGGTGCAGTGCGGCAACGGCCGGACGGGGCGTTTCTTCGGCTTCCAGTCCATCGCGCCGGAACTGAAGCCTGACGCGATCTCGATGGCCAAGGGCATTGGTGGCGGGTTCCCCATTGGCATCATCTGGTCGAGCGGTTTGCGCAAGGTCGCGACTGCGGACGGCGAGAAGCCGCTCTGCGACATCCTCAGCCCCGGCATGCACGCCTCGACGTTCGGCGGCACACCGCTAGCCTGCGCCGTCGGCCTGGCTGTCATTGCCACCGTCGAGCAGAAGAACCTGATGGCGAAGGCCGCCGCGCGCGGCAAACGGCTCGTGCGCGGGTTGAAGGCGTTGCAGAAGATATTCTCGTGTATCAAAGAGGTCCGCAGCCTCGGTCTGATGATCGGCGTCGAACTGGACCGCGAGGTCAAGGACACGGTCGCGAAGTGCGCCACGGCGGGCCTGCTGCTGATTCCGGCCGGCACGCATACGTTCCGCCTGGCGCCGCCGCTGACGATTTCAAACGCCGAGGCGGATCAGGCATTGGCGATCATTGAAAAGGCGTTGGTGTAATCATGAAGCATTTGCTTTCTATCGAAGAACTGACGGTCAAACAGATCGGGGAAATCCTCGCGCTGGCGAAGAAGCTCAAGGCCGCGCGCGGCAAGGCCAGCCATCCGAAACCGCTCAAGGACCAGACATGGGCGCTGATCTTCGCCAAATACAGCACGCGCACGCGCGTGTCGTTCGAGGTCGGCATCCGCGAACTGGGCGGCCGGGCGATGTTCCTTTCGAACAACGATATCCAGCTTGGTCGCGGCGAGCCGATCGTGGACACCGCGCGCGTTCTGGGCCGGATGATCCACGGCTGCGTCATCCGCACCTACCAGCAAAAGGACGTGCTGGACTTCGCTGCGGCGGCCGGCATCCCGACCATCAACGCGCTCACTGACGAGGAGCATCCGTGCCAGATCCTCGCCGACATCCTCACCATCGAGGAAAAGCTCGGCCCGATCTGGAAGAAGACCGTCTGCTTCATCGGCGACGGCGCGTGCAACGTGCCGGCCTCCTGGATTTTCGCCGCGGGCAAGCTCGGTTTCGACCTGCGCATCGCCGCGCCACGCAAATACCAGCCGGCAGCCGACCTCGTGAAGCGCGCCGGCGGCAGGATTCTCGTGACGGAAGACCGCGCGAAAGCCTCCAACGGAGCCGACGTGATCTACTCCGACACGTGGATCTCGATGGGCAAGGAAGAAGAAGAAGCCCAGCGGCTCGCCGAACTGGACGGCTACCAGATCAACGACCGATTGCTCGCGCACGCCAAGCCGAAGGCGCTGGTGATGCACTGCCTGCCCGCCTACCGCGGCAAGGAGATCACCGACGACGTCTTCGAGCGCCACGCGCAGACCATTTTCGACCAGGCCGAGAACCGCCTGCACGTCCAGAAAGCGATCATGGCGCTGCTGGCGAAGAGTTGGCGGCGCTGATACCATCTGGCGGTTGCCATGACCACGATCGAACAAGTCGAGAAGCTGCTGCCGAAGCTGACGCGCGCTGAGAAGGCGCGGTTGCTCCAGGAAGTGGCACGCGATCTCGGCGAAGCCTTCCCTGGCATTGAGAGCGCGCCCGGCGTCTGCGGCGGCGAACCGTGCGTTGTGCGGACGCGGATTCCAGTCTGGGTATTGGAGCAGGCGCGGCGGCTCGGCTGCGGTGAGGCGGAAATCCTGCGCAGCTATCCGACGCTGCGGGCCGAGGATCTGGCCAACGCGTGGGCCTACGTTCGCGCTCACAAGAAAGAAATTGATCGCCAGATCCGTGAGAACGAGGCGGCGTGACATGGCGCGGTTTTACTCGAACGAGAACTTTCCGCTGCCGGTGTCGTTGGAACTGCGGCGGCTCGGCCACGATGTCCTGACCATTCAGGAGACTGGCAAGGCGGGTCAAGCGATGCCCGATGATGACGTGCTGGCATTTGCCGCCGCCGAACAGCGCGCCGTCTTGACGATCAACCGGCTGCATTTTGTCCGATTGCACCGCCACCAGCCAAAGCATGCCGGCATCGTGGTCTGCTCGCTCGACTCCGATTTCGCAGCGATGGCGGGTCGAATTCATCAAGCCGTTAACAAACGAGAACCCGATGGCGAACTGATTCGCATCAACCGTCCGGCGCGGTAACGCCGGCAACTCATTACGAACCATGAAAATCGTATTAGCCTATTCAGGCGGCCTCGATACCTCCGTGCTGCTGTCGTGGATCAAGGAAACCTACAACGCCGAGATGATCGCCTTCTGCGCCGACATCGGCCAGGAGGAGGAACTCAAAGGCCTCGACCAGAAGGCCAGGCGCACCGGCGCCTCGAAGGTCCATATCCAGGACCTCACCGAGGAGTTCGCGCGCGACTTCATCTTCCCGATGATCCAGGCCGGCGCGATCTACGAGAACCAGTATTTCCTCGGCACCAGCATCGCCCGGCCGCTCATCGCCAAGGGCATGATGGACATCGTCCGCAAGGAGAAGGCCGACGCCATCGCCCACGGCGCCACCGGCAAGGGCAACGACCAGGTCCGGTTCGAGCTGACCGCCTACGCCATGGACCCGAACATCAAGATCATCGCCCCGTGGCGCGAGGAGCGGTTCCGGCGTCAGTTCGCCGGCCGGGCCGAGATGATCGCCTACTGCGCCGACAAGAACATCCCCGTCGAGGCGAGCGCGAAGAAGCCCTACTCGATGGACCGCAACCTCCTGCACATCAGCTTCGAGAGCGGCGTGCTGGAGGACCCGTGGGCCGAGCCGTCCAAGGACATGTTCAAACTCAGCGTCGCCCCCGAGGACGCGCCGGACAAGCCGGAGTATGTCACCCTCGACTTCGAGCACGGCATCTGCACGCGCGTCAACGGCAAGCCCCTCTCGCCCGCCAACGTCCTGCGCACGCTCAACAAGATCGGCGGCCGCAACGGCATCGGCCGCGTGGACCTCGTCGAGAACCGGTTCGTCGGCATGAAATCGCGCGGCGTCTATGAGACCCCCGGCGGCAGCATCCTGCACTTCGCCCACCGGCAGATCGAGACCCTCACGATGGACCGCGAGGTCATGCACCTGCGCGACTCCCTCATCCCGCGCTACAGCGAACTGGTCTATAACGGCTACTGGTTCTCGCCGGAGCGGCTCGCGTTGCAGGCCCTCGTCACCGAGAGCCAGAAGAACGTCACCGGCACCGTCCGCCTCAAGCTCTACAAAGGCAACCTCATCACCGTCGGCCGCAAGAGCGCCCTCTCGCTCTACCGCCCCGACATCGCCACGATGGAGAGCGGCGAGAGCATCTACAACCAGGACGACGCCACCGGCTTCATCAAGCTCAACGCCCTCCGTCTCCGCGTGAAGGCGATGGTGGAAACACAAGCGACTCGAAAAAGCTCCGGGAAGTGATACACTCGCCCCAGTGTCGCACACTGGAGCATGACAATGAACAGCCGCGCGAACAGCTTGGCACAGCGACTCGGCATCACCGCCAACGAGTTCCCGTTGCGGTGGAAGCTGGTCCGGCTTAAGCAACAATTCCCGTCGGCGGGCGCTGAAGGCGTTGAGGCATGGCTGGTGGATGTGGCCAACAGCCGCGGCGCTCGCGTGGGGCGGCGACGGGAGTTGCCGGGCGATTTCGCTGTCCCGAAGTCTGAGCTTTCCAACGAAGAACTCGGCATCGGCCTTTTGTTGCCTTGTTTGGCTGACGAACCGGCGACTCTACGGTTGGCGGCGCAGATCATCTCTCGCGGGCAGTTGGATGCCGCGCAACTTCTCTTGGTGGCGCAGCGCGAGGGCGCGATGCGCGTGCTGGCGAACCTGGCTGCGCAAGCGTTGCGGGTTGCTTCCGATCATCTCATTTGGAGGCGCATCGCGGAAGTGACGGCGCAGGAACGGCCGCTGCCGGAAAACGTCATTCACTGGACCCGCCTCGCGGAGCCGGTGATGCCCGCGCGCGGCGTGCATGACGGCCAATGGCGGCTTGTCGCATGAACGGCTCCGACAACGCGCGGCGAATACTGGCGACGCTGGACGCCCATCTCACCGCGCCTGTGGAATTGACGCTCTACGGCCGCGTTGCACCTGGGGTTTCCCAATCCTCCCGCAGAATTCGCGCTCAGCTTCGATGTGGATGCCGTCCTGTGGGTGGGCCAAGCTCAGGAACTCCATGACCGCACCAATTTTTGGAAACGTCCCAGAATTGGGGGGGGGGCTGGTCAAAGGGGCTGAGAGCAGTCAGGCTTTGGGGATCGTCACAACCGAAACCCAACCACTGCTCAACCCATGCAACAGCTTCTCGCCGCCGAACTCTTGGCCGCAACCTCCAATGAAGGCTTCAGCCTCGACGAACTAGTCTTGCAACTGCGCGAGTGCATGACCGAGAAAGGTCTGCCCGCGATCCTGCGCTTGATCCTCGACGGAACCTCCGGTAACTCAGAAGGGAACCTCCGGCAACTATTCGCCAGATGAAATTCGTTGTAGGCCGACTCTGCGAGTCGGCGAAACTCTTGATAAATTCGCCGCTTCGCAGAAGCGGCCTAGTGCGCCTGAGAGGGCGAGAGGATAGAGCGGTGAAAGTCCGCT
>DYDC01000062.1 GCA_020718125.1 Methylacidiphilum sp.
CATCATCAATTCCATCGTAGAGCATCACGGCGGCCGAGGCTCGGACATTTTGACCCCGCCCCCCCGTGGCTTCGCTGACAGTCTAGAGGCCACTCCCACGGCGCGCCAGTAGAATTTCTCTGGAAAACAGTGGAAAACAGCGCTTGCCATTGGGTGGGGGTTGGCTTATATACGCCGCTCCTTTTTCCCCGTGGCCGTGGCCGGCTGCGGGTGGCGGCGAGACGCCGCGCAAGAGCGCAAAGAGGGCGCAGGAACTATTAACCAGGTGTATCCACCCTTTCGACAGACGCTCGGGTGAGCGTCCACCCCCACGTGGCAACCGAAAGGGGAAAATCCAACATGTCCAACCCAATGCAGGAACTTTTCGCGAAGAGCGCGCAGGCGTTCGCGGAGGGCAGTGTCGTCAAAGGCCGTATCATCGAAGTCCGTCCCGACGCCGTCGTCGTGGACATCGGCTACAAGAGCGAAGGGAACATTCCGTCGCAGGAGTTCCCTGACATCAACGCCGTGCACGTCGGTGACGAGATCGAAGTGCTCCTCGAGAAACTCGAAAACGAGGAGGGCATCGTCGTCCTCTCCTTCGAGAAAGCCGAGGCCAAGAAGAACTGGGACCGCATCGTCGCGATCTGCAACGAAGGCGGCACCGTCGTTGGCAAGGTCAAGAGCGTCGTCAAGGGCGGCCTGCTCGTGAACATCGGCGTCGAGGCGTTCCTGCCCGGCTCCCAGGTGGATGTCATTACGCCGAAGAACCTCCAGGAATTCATCGGCCAGACCATCGAGTGCAAGGTCGTCAAGATCAACCAGGAACGGCGCAACATCGTTCTTTCGCGGCGCGAACTGGTCGAGCTGCAGCGCTCGGAGAAGCGCAAGAAACTGCTGGCCGAGTTGCAGCCCGGCATGGTCATTCATGGCGCGGTCAAGAACATCACCGACTTTGGCGCGTTTATTGACCTCGACGGCCTGGACGGCCTCCTGCACATCACGGACATGAGTTGGGGCCGCATCAACCACCCGAGCGAGGTCGTCAAGATGGGCGATACCATCGAGGTGGTGGTGCTGGACGTGAACCGCGAGAAGGAGCGCGTGTCGCTCGGCCTGAAGCAGCGCACGGCCGACCCGTGGGACAGCATCGAGAACAAGTATCCCGTCGGCACCAAGGTCAAGGGCAAGGTCGTCAACATCGTGCCCTACGGCGCGTTCGTGGAACTGGAAGAGGGCGTCGAAGGCCTTGTCCACGTCAGCGAACTGTCCTGGACCAAGCGCATCGCGCGGCCCAGCGACGTGCTCGCCGTCGGCGACCAGGTCGAAGCGGTCGTCCTCTCCATCGCGAGGGACGACAAGAAGATCTCGCTCGGCATCCGCCAGCTTGAGGAAAACCCGTGGACCAAGGTGGCCAGCAAATACACCACCGGCACCCGCGTCAGCGGCAGCGTCCGCAACCTCACCAGCTACGGCGCCTTCGTCGAGATCGAGGAAGGCATTGACGGCATGGTCCACGTCAGCGACATGAGCTGGACCCGGAAGATCAACCACCCCAGCGAAATGCTGAAGAAGGGCGACAAGGTGGACGCCGTCGTGCTCGAGGTGGATCCCGCCCAGCAGCGCATCGCGCTCGGCCTCAAGCAGCTCAGCGACGACCCGTGGCGCGTGATCGAGCAGAAATACAAGGTCGGCGACATCGTCGAGGGCAAGGTCGGCAAGCTGGCCAGCTTCGGCGCGTTCGTGCAGCTCCAGGATGACATTGACGGCTTGGTCCATGTCAGCCAGGTCAGCGAGGAGCGCGTCGAGAAGATCAAGAGCGTGCTCAAGGTCGGTGACACCGTCCGCGCCCGCGTCATCAAGATTGACGGCAACGAGCGCCGCATCGGCCTCTCCATCAAGGCGGCCAACTACTCCCCCGAGCAGCTCAAGGTTGCGCAGGAGGAATACGACAAGCTCAAGCCCGGCGAAGACATGGTCGGCTTGGGCGAGGCGTTCGAGGAAGCCGAGAAGAAGCAGGAAGAGGATCGAAAGGACGACGAGAAGAAGTAATCGTCCATCCAACCTAAAGACTCCGAAAGGCCCCGGTGAAAACACCGTGGCCTTTCGCGTTTCCGCCTTGCCCGCGGGGGCGGTTTCTTCCATTCTCACCGGCATGTTCAGGCCTGTTGACGAACAATTGAAGATGCTCTGCGCCGGCGCGGTGCAGATCGAGACGGTGGACGAACTGCGCAAGAAGCTGGAGGCGTCGCGCGCCGCCAGCCGGCCGTTGCGCGTGAAGCTCGGCATGGACCCGACCGCGCCGGACATCCATCTCGGCCACACGGTGGTGCTGCGCAAGATGCGCGAGTTCCAGGACCTCGGCCATAAGGCGGTGCTCATCATCGGCGATTACACGGCGATGATCGGCGACCCGTCGGGCAAGACCAAGACGCGGCCGATGTTGCCGCCGGAGGCGATCAAGCGCAACGCGGAGACGTATTTCCAGCAAGCGGGCAAGGCGCTGGACACCGCGCCGGAGAAGCTGGAGATTCGCTACAACAGCGAGTGGCTGGGCAAGATGAATCTTGCGGACATGCTGAAGCTGTCTTCGCGCGTGACGGCGGCCCAAATCTTCCAGCGTCGCGATTTCAAGGAGCGTTTGAAGAATGACGTGGACATCGCGTTGAGCGAGTTCATTTATCCGCTCATGCAGGGCTGGGACTCTGTCGTGATCCGGGCGGATGTTGAACTTGGCGGCACCGACCAGCTTTTCAACAATCTCGTCGGGCGGGAGCTTCAACGTGATGAGAAGCAGGAGCCGCAAGTGGTGATGGTCATGCCAATCCTTGAGGGGCTTGATGGCGCGCAAAAGATGAGCAAGAGCCTCGGCAATTACATCGGCGTGAGCGAGCCGCCGAACGAGATGTTTGGCAAGGCCATGAGCATCAGCGATGACCTGATGTGGCGATGGTATGAGATGCTCCCCGGCAAGGCGGAGGCCGATATCGCGGCGCTCAAGGCCGGCCATCCGATGGAGGCGAAGAAGGCGCTCGCTGCCGCGCTGGTGGAGCGGTTCCACGGCGCGAATGCGGCCCAGGCCGCCCGCGAGCATTTTGACAACCAGTTCTCGAAGAAGAAGCTCGACGAGGTGGCCGAGCCGCTTGCGGTTGCCGCGGGCAAGATCGGCCTCATCGAACTGGTCGGGAAGACGGGCGCGTTCAAGAGCCGCGGCGACATCCGGCGCATCATCCAAGAGGGTGGGGTGCAGCTCGACGGAGAGAAGCAAACCGACCCGAAGGCTGTCATCGAGCCGCGGGCGGGCCAGATTCTGCGGGCGGGCAAGCGCGTGATCCGGAGGATCGAACTGGCGGGCTAGTGGATGGGCCGGCCGAGAATGAGGTGGAGAAACTTAGCGGGAAAGGTATGCTCTGAACCATGACGATCATGATGAAATCCATAAGCCATGACGGCGGGCCGCAGGGAACAATTGCGATTCTGGTCGGAGGCGGGCCTGCGCCGGGCATCAACGGGGTCATCGCCGCGGCGACCATCGAGGCCATCGAGCAGGGCAAACGGGTGGTCGGCATCTACGACGGGTTCAAGTGGCTTGCGCGAAACGACGTGGGCCACGTCAAGGAGTTGACGATTGACGATGTCTCGCGCATCCATTTCCAAGGCGGCTCCATCTTGCGCACCTCGCGTGAGAACCCGACGAAGGACCCGCAGAAGATGGCCAGCGTGATTTCGGCGCTGCGGGAGTTGCGGGTGGATTGTCTGGTGACCATCGGCGGCGATGACACGGCGTTCAGCGCGAGCCAGGTGGCCAAGCACGCCAATGGCGAAATCCGCGTCGCGCACGTGCCGAAGACGATTGACAACGACCTGCCGCTGCCCGGCCTGGCGCCGACGTTCGGCTACGAGACCGCCCGGTCGGTCGGCGCGGAGATTGTCCGCAACCTGATGGAGGACGCGCGGACGACGGGACGGTGGTATTTCGTCATCGCGATGGGGCGGCACGCGGGTCATCTGGCGCTTGGCATGAGCAAGGCCGCCGGCGCGACGCTGTGCATCATTCCGGAGGAGTTCGAACAACCCAAAGTCACGTTGGCGGCGATGTGCGATGTGATCGAAGGCACGATCATCAAGCGCCGGGCGACGGACCGTCCGCACGGGGTGGCGGTGATGGCCGAGGGCCTGGCCAGCAAGCTCACAGATGAAGACCTCGCGGAGTTGGGCCGGAAGAATCTCGCCACGGTGGACCGTGACGAGCACGGCAACATGCGGCTCTCGGAGGTGAACCTCGGCAAGGCGATCCGCGACGAGGTGGAACGGCGGTTTGCCGCGCGGAAGATCAAGCTGACGATTGTCGAGAAGGTGATCGGCTACGAGGTCCGCTGTGCCGCGCCGGTGCCGTTCGACTGCGAATACACGCGCGACCTGGGATACGCGGCCGTCCGGTTCCTGGCGGGTGGCGGTTCGGCGGCGATGGTCAGCATCCAGGGCGGCAAGATGGTGCCGATGTTCTTCAAGGACATGATGGACGAGCGCGGCAAGACCAAGGTGCGGTTTGTGGACACGACCACGGAATCGTATCGTGTCGCGCGTGAATACATGATCCGGCTCGGACCGGAGGATTTCCGCAACGAGCAATGGGTGGCCCGGCTCGCCGAGAGCGGCGGCTGCACGACCGAGGAGTTCGTGAACAAATTCGGCCGGTTCGCGCAGGCTGGATAACGGGCGCAGCTTGGCGATTCTCAGCGACGCACGGTGAGGCAATGAGCAAGCAATTTGATTTGCGGGAAATCTTCGACAGTTGGCCTTACGACCCGGACGACTGCGTGCGGCTCGTGCGCGGCGCGGACGGCCGCGAGATCATGCAGGTCCGCGAGCCGCTGGGCATCGAGCAATACGAGGTGGACGGCCGGCCGGACGGGGAGCGGCCTTACGGCATGGAGTCGGTGCTGGAGCATCACCTGTCGCGGCTCGCGAAGGCGCGCGCGGAGGTGGAATCGCTCAAACTGTCCACGGAGGAATGTGCGGAGCTGTTCAACGAGGGCGTGCTCTACTACTACCGCTACGCCCATTTCTTCCAGCTCAAGGACTGGGCGCGCACGGCGCGTGACACGGCGCGGAACATGCGCTTGTTTGACTTCGTCCATCGCCATGCGCGGCGGGAGGAGGACCGGATGCAGCTTGAACAGTGGCGGCCCTACATCCTGCGGATGAACGCCATCGCCCGTGCGATGATCAAGCTGGAGGCGCAGCAGCATGATGAAGCCATCGCGATTGCGCGGGGTGCGATCGAGCAGTTGGAGGCGCTGCCGCTGCTGGAACACGAGACGTTCCAGTTTGAGCGCGAACGGTCGTCGGTGGCGCTGCGCGAGTTTGTGGAGCAGACCATGAAGACACGGCCGCGGGGCGAAGCGGAACGGTTGCAGGAGGAGTTGCAGAAGGCGATCAAGGCGGAGCATTTCGAGCGGGCGGCGCAGTTGCGCGACCGCCTTCGCATCCTGCGCGATGCGGCGGCTGGCAAGTAGGACTGCGCCCGGACGTTGTGGCGCGGGCGGCAATTCTCGCGGAGCGGAGATTCTGGCCTTGAATGCGGCGGGGGCGGCCACTAGATTACGCGGCATGAAAATGAAAATGCTTTCAGCCGTGTTGTTTGCGTGCATCGTGCCCGCGGTCGCGCTCGCTCAGGAAGCGGCGCCCGTCAAGCCCTGGACTCCAGAAGGCATGACGCTGTGGGAAATCATCTGGGCAGGCGGTTGGATTCTGATCCCAATGGTCCTGCTCTCGGTCGTCGGCATGGCGATGGTGGTTTATTACTTCCTCGCCCTGCGCCGCGACAAGATTGTGGATCCGGCCTTTGTGGAAGGCGCGCGCCGGCTTCTGCGCGAGAGGCGGTTTGACCGGGTGGAGATGCTCTGCAACGCCTCCGGACGGCCAATCGCGATGATCCTGCGCGCGGCGCTGGATGCGCGGGCGGCCCGTGGATCGGGTGAAGTGCTTGCCGTGCACGCAGCCGCCGAGGCCGAGGGCGGGCGGCAGAGCACGATGTTGTGGGAACAGATCCATTACCTGATGGACATCGTGGTGGTGGCGCCGATGATCGGGCTGCTTGGCACGGTGGTGGGCATGATCCGGAGTTTCTCCGGCGTGGCGCTCGATGTCAGCTCGGCGAAGCCGATCGTGCTGGCGCATGGTGTCGCGCAGGCGCTCACGAGCACGGCCCTGGGCCTTTGCGTGGCGATCCCGGCGGCGATTTTCTACGCCTACTTCCGTGGCCGGGTGAACGTGCTGACAATGGACATGGAGACTGCGAGCACCGAATTGGTCAACCGGCTCGCCGGCGCTGACGCCGCGGCTGCCGAGCAGGGGGCCGCCAACAAGCCATGAACTTCCGCCGCCGCAACCGTTCGCAGCCGCCGGGATTCCAGATCATCCCAATCATTGACGTGATCTTGCTGCTGCTGATCTTCTTCGTCTCCACGTGGACGTATGCCCAGTGGGAGAAGCAGATGGACATCACCGTGCCGACGGCCAAGGAAACCACCGCGCCGCGCCGGCTGCCGGGCGAGATCATCATCAACATCGGCAAGGACGGCGAGGTGATCCTCAACCAGAAGAAGCTCACGACCGACGAACTGCGGTCCATTCTGGCGCGCATCGCGAAACAGTTTCCCGACCAGTCGGTGATCTTGCGGGGTGATGAGGCCACGGCCTACAAGGCCATCGTTCGCGTGCTCGACGCTTGCCGCCAGGCCGACATCTGGAACGTCGCGTTCGCGACCAAACCCGCGGAGGCCGCGGCCCCGCCTCCGGCACCCACGGCGAAATAATTCGTGATGAAGCTCGGTTCGAGACTCTCGCGGCGATGGATGGGCCGGGGCGGGTTCAACACTTTGCTCGCGGCAGCCGCCGTAGTGTGCGTTGAGGCCGCGCCGACGGGCAATCCAGTCCAGGCGCCGACGCAACCGGCAGCACCGGCCGTTATGCCGGTGCAGTTGCCGCCGCCAATGGCGCTGCCGACGGTCGGGCCAAGGCCCGTGCCCGCGCCGGCTCCTGAACCCGCTGCGGCCGCGCCGACGATGCCGGCGGCGCCGATGGGAACCAATTCGCCGGTGGGGACGTTGACCAATGCGGTGCCGCTGGACCCAGCGGTGGCGCAAATGGATTTTGCCAACGGCCTCTACCAGCGGCAGTTCTTCGACATGGCGCTGGTCGAATACATCCGGTTCACGCAGAAATACGACAATCATCCGCTGGCCGACGAGGTCTATTACCGGATGGGCGAGTGCCAGCGGCAACTGAAGCAGACGGAGGAGGCGCGGAAGAGTTTTCTGGCGGTGACGCGGCGGTGGCCGGGCGGCGAGTATGGAGCGCGGGCGCATTTCCGGCTGGGCGAGGCGGCGTTGGAGGCCAAGCAGACGCAGCAGGCGGCGACGATGTTCCTGGCGGCGGCGCACCAGACTCAGGACGAACAGGTCCGCGTCACGGCGCAGTTCTATCTTGCGAAGGCGCAGCTTGGGCTGGGTCAGGCGGGCGAGGCGTTGGAGAATTTCGAGCGGGTGTTGAAATCCAAGGCGGGCGATGTGTTCAAGCCGTATGCGGAGTCGGCGGTCGCGGGGCTGTGGCTGGCGCGCGGCGACCACAAGCGCGCGTTGACGCATTATGAGAACGTGGTGGCGCTCAATCCCGCGCCGGAACTGCGCGAGGAGGCGCTCTATGAGTCCGGCGCGCTTCGTTACCTGCTGAAATCCTACCCGGAAGCCGTTGTGGCGTTCCGGCAATTCCTGAAGGACTTCGCCAAGAGCCGCTGGGCGGCAGAGGCGGCGATCGGGCTGGCGCACTCGCTGTTTGCCGCGGGCAAAAACCACGAAGCGGCCGAGGTCGGCCGGCAGTGGTATGCGGTGGTCCCGAAGCAGGCGCGGGCGGAGATGGCGCTGATGGTGGCCGGTTCGATGCGGGAGGACAAGGCCTACCGCGAGGCCGCCGACTGGTTCGCGAAGGCAGGCTCGGCGGCGGGTTTCGCCGAGGAAGTGCGCTGCGCATTCCTGGGCGGGGATTACGCGCGCGCGGTGGCCCGCGGCGAGGCGCTGATTCAGGGCGACCCGAAGAATCCGTTCCTTGAGAGCGTGATGATGGTGGTGGCGGAGTCGCTGGAGGCCCGGAAGGAATGGGAGCGCGGAGCAAAGGCTTATCGCGCGCTTGTGGACAAGTTCCCTCAAACGAAATGGGCGGCCGATGCGCTCTGGCACGCGGCAACCTGTTGGCAGCAGGCGTCGCGGCTCGACGAAGCGGTGAAGGATTTCGGGCGCGTCGCGACCCAGTTCCCGAACGACTCGCGGCAGGAGGCGGCGTTGTATCAGATTGGCGCGTGCTACGGCCAACTGGACCGGTCGCCGGAGATGATCACGGCGTTCAGCAAGTTGCTGACGGCGTTTCCGCGCGGGACCTACACCGCCGAAGCGTCCTACTGGGTCGGTTGCGACGAGATCGCCCGCGGGAAATGGCCCGAAGGCACGGCAAACATCGAGCGCGCGCTGGAACTGCGGCCCGCCGACAACCGCAAACGCGCCAGCGCCAAGCTCGTCGTCGCCTACTTCCACCTCGACCAGCCGGAGAAGGCGGCCCCGCACGTGCAGGCGTTGGTGGAGCGCGGCGAGGCGGAGCGAGTCCCGGCGGAAGTTTTCGCCTGGCTGGGCGAGAAGCTGCTCGCGTCGGGCAAGACGCAGGGGGGGGTTCCTTATTTGCTGCGCACGCTGGAGGGAAAGATCGAGCCGGAGCTGCGCTCGAAGGTCAACGAATCGCTGTCTCGCGTGCATCGCGCCGCGGGCCAGTGGGACAAGGTGGCCGCCTACAGTCGCGACGTCATCGAGATCGAGGAGAAGAGCCAGCGCGGCTTGAGAGCCGCCGTCAGCCTCGCTGAGGCGCTGGTGCGCAGCGGCGAATACAAGGAGGCGCAGGAGACGCTGGAGCGGCTGATCGAGCAGCACCCGGAAGGCCCCGAGAACGCCCGCATCCGCATGTTGCTCGGCGACCTCCATGTCGGCCTGAAACAATACGCGGACGCCGGCCGCTTCTACATGAGCGTGGCGGTGCTCTACGACGACCCGTTGGTCACGCCGGAGGCGCTGGAGCGCGGCGCGGCGGCGTTCGACGCGTGCAACCGCGAAGGCGATGCCGCGCAAGCCCGGCGTGAGATGGCGCAGCGGTATCCGAATTACAAGAAACTGCAGCTTGACGCGAAAGCGGGGGCATCGGCTCCCGCTGTTCAAACTCCCAGCGTGCCGGCCGTGGGCGGCGGCGCGCCCGCCGTGCAAACGCCGAAACCGGAACCACCCAAGCCATGAAACCGTTCCAACGCGAACGACTCGAATACGAAGGCGCGGCAGTGGCCATCTCCGTGGTGTTCCACATCGTGCTGTTCGTGCTGCTGATCCACTTCAACGTCGCGGCCACGCCCGGCACCGAGCGCGAGCCGATCCGGTTCAAGGTCTCGAAAATCGAAATGCCGCTGCTGCCGCTGCCTGCCGAGCCGGCCAGGCCGCCGGAGAAGGCTGTCGGAAGCCCGACCGGCGCCAAGGTGGCGCTCCCGGGCATCGAGAAATTCACCGCGCCGCCGTCCGAGACCCCGGTCCGGCCCGGCCTGCCCGCGCCTCTGCCGGCCCCGGCCATCCCGCGGCAGTTGCAGATCGGCTCAATGCCGACGCGCGAGCCGTCAGCGCTCGACTCCGCGAACGTCAATCGCGAGTTGGTCGCGATCAGCGAGCGCCAGACGGCGGAGAAGCCCAAGCCGCGCCCGACCATCGAAGCGCCCTTGCGCACCGTCGGCCCCGAACTTGCCGCGCCCGGCACGCTCACCGACAAGATGCTCGCTGCGATGCGGCCGGGAGTCGGCTCCACCGGGGTTGTCGAAGGCCCCATCACGCAGGCGCTCACCGAAATCTTCGGCCAGGGCGGCCGGGGCATGCCGTTGAAGGAACTGCCAAAGCCCGCGAAACGGGCGGAGGAAGGCGAGCACCGTCTGGGCGTGAAGCCTTCAGTGCCCGCCGCGCCGCTCGAGCCTTACGTCAACGTCGAGGTTTACACCTGGCATCCGCCGTCAAACCCCGCCGAGGGCTACTTCGAGATTCAGATCGCCTCCAAGCCCACCAGCGCCTTGCGTGTCGTGCCGAAGGACATCATCTATGTGATGGACGTTTCGGGCAGCATCACCAAGCCGCGCGTCGAGCAATTGAAAGCGGGCGTCAGCGCGGCCATCACACGACTGAACCCTGCCGACCGGTTCAACATCATCTGCTTCCGGCAGAACGTCACATTCGTAAGCCCGACCTTGTTGCCCGCCAGCCAGGCTGGTTCGCCTCGCGTGCAGCAGTTCATCAGCTCCCAGACATCGCAGGGCATGACCGACTTTTACGGCACGCTGCTGCCGCTCTCCCAGCTCAACCGCGAGCGGGGCCGGCTGTTGATGGCGGTAGTGATGAGCGACGGCGTGCCCACCGCCGGCCTGAAGGACACGCTGGAGATCCTGCAACGGTTCCACGAGATCAACGCGCGCCGCACCTCGGTGTTCACCTTCTCCGGCGGCGCGGACGTGGACCAGTTCCTCCTCGGCTTCCTCGCCTATCGCAACCAGGGACGCAGCGACTATGTGCGGGACGAGAAACTCATGGCGGGGTATCTCGCGCGGCAACAGGACCTGTTCCGCAACCCGCTGCTGCTCGACGTGGACTTCAAGTTCGGCGGTGTCAATCCCGACAACATCTACCCGCGCACCCTCCCGCATTTCTTCCGCGACTCGCCGTTGCTGCTGATCGGGCGCTATGACCGCAGCAAGGAGACCGGCTTCGCGATGGAGATCCTCGGCAAGGACGCCGCGGGCCAGCCGCTGGCGATGACCATCCGCCGCTACTTCAGCGACCGGGACACCGGCACGGCGGCCATCGCGCAGGACTGGGCCAGGCAGCGGATCATGCACCTGCTGGCGCAGTGGACCGAGACCGGCAACGCCGCCCTCCACGCCGAAGCGGTCGAACTGGGCAAGCGCTTCAACGTCGCCGTCCCGGCGATGCGCAAAGAGCCGGCGCGATGAAGCCCGGCGAAGTCAGCCCACGCAATTCGAGATACAGGTGGTGGCGAACAAGCTTGACGAGTTGATTCAGGCGATGAGGTGATGAAGCTGCCCGCCGCGGAGCGGCGGCCAGAAAATAGCCCACGGCGGCAGCCGTGGGTAAGGAATC
>DYDC01000063.1:0-1796 GCA_020718125.1 Methylacidiphilum sp.
GTCGCGGCGACCGCATCGTTGAGCTTCGCTGACGTGGCGTGATGTCGGCGCCGATTGGTTCCGCGCGCGATCCATCCCCGCCGCCTCACTCCGCCTCGCCGTCATTCCCCAATCCGTATTCCGCATTTCCCTCACGGGATATCCACCTTCTCAGCCCCGGTCTTTTTCCGAATCTTGTGCCACGTGTTCTGGTGGCAGGCGGGACACCATCCCCGGCGCCACGGCTCGCCGGCGGCTTTGTAGCGCACACCGCCGGAGTCCCAGATGTCACGTTTGTGGCCGCAGGGACATTCGGCGAGCCACTCCTTCGTCCCGGCCCTGACCGCCGCAAACGCCCTGGCCGGCAGGATGAATCTCAGGAACCGATGCTCGGCGGGTTTTATGCGGGGGGGTTCACCTCTCAGCGTTCATGAATCTCACGGCTATGGCCGACGTGGAGTTTCCGTCCCGTCAGGGACGGCGTGAGAATAGCCCGGCGTTTCAACGCCGGGAAGCGCATTCACATTTTGACAAAGTCCCGTGGGGACGATTGAACAACTGTAGCCAATATCAGTCGCAATCTTGCGCAACGGGGCGGGGTCGCTTACAATGCGCGGCCTCGCTGGTTTAGCAGGGGTTATGACACAATTGCCGTTTGCCATGCCGCGCGACGCGGCTAGGCTTTTTGAAACTGTCGTCGGGGTCAGTTCCCGATTCATGACGGAATCATCGCCGACGATTTCTTCCTCGCCCATCAGACGATCAGCAGCTACATTTTGCGGCATGACGGCGATCAAAGCACATTTTGACGGACGGGTTTTGGTGCCGGAAGAGCCGTTGAACCTGCCCGTGAACAAGACGCTCAACGTCTATGTGGAGTCGGGCGAGGGGGACGATGCTCCGCTGAAGGAACTGGCGCGCATGTTGAGTGAGATGCCGGACAACCCGAACACGCCGCCCGACCTCGCCGCGCAGCACGATCATTACCTTCACGGCATGCCCAAGCGGCCATGATTCTCCTCGATTCCGGCTTCCTGATCGCTCTGGCCAAGCCGAAAGACGCGCTTCACGCGAAAGCAAAGGCATGGGCCGCACAAGTGCGGGAGCCTTTGGTTGTCACCGACTACGTTCTCTGCGAAACAGTTGACGCCTTGTCGCTGCCGACCGACCGCGAGAAAGCCCACTTGCTCGTGTCCATGCTCAAGACCCGTCCCCGCTGCCAGATCATTGCAGGCTCACCCGGACTCTTCGAAGCGGGACTCAAGCTGCACGCCGCGCGCCCGGACAAGGAATGGTCGCTGACGGACTGCATCTCGTTCCACGTCATGCAGCAGATGGGCATCAGCCAAGCGCTCGCCTATGACCTGCACTTCGCGCAAGCCGGGTTCGATCCACTCCTGCGCCGCGACCCGCCGCAGTGAACCGCGCGCAAGACATTTCTCGCCTACCGGCGGCGACTGCCGCGAAATGAATGAGTTGATGAACACGTTGAGGGGACGAGGTGACACTGTGGAGTGCGGTGGCTTGACACCGCCTCGGGTTGGCCGCGGCTTGACGCGGCGGGGAGCTGCGGTGTTTGAACGATGTTCGGCCCGTCGAGCCGGGCCGAAAGAATGGCTGGGTCAAGCCCCAGCACTCCAAGAACGGACTGGTCAACGCGCTGTGGCGATGAGGCAGACTCCAGCCGCGTTCTGACGAGCGCGGCGGTGTTGCGCAACGGGGCGGGGTCGCTTACAATGCGCGGCCTCGCTGGTTTAGCAGGGGTTATGACACAATTGCCGTTTGCCATGCCGCGCGACGCGGCTAGGCTTTTTGAA
>DYDC01000063.1:1906-11098 GCA_020718125.1 Methylacidiphilum sp.
CAATTGCCGTTTGCCATGCCGCGCGACGCGGCTAGGCTTTTTGAAACTGAAAACCACGAACTGACGACACCATCATGAAGATCGAGACGAACAAGCTCAGCACACTCTCACTCCACGCCGGGCAGGAGCCGGACCCGACGACCGGGGCGCGGGCGGTGCCGCTCTACCAGACGACCTCCTACGTGTTCAAAAGCACGGAGCACGCGGCGAATCTTTTCGCGCTGAAGGAATTCGGCAACATCTACACGCGGCTGATGAACCCGACGACGGATGTGTTCGAGAAGCGGGTCGCGGCGATCGAGGGCGGCACGGGCGCGCTGGGGGTGGCGTCGGGCCAGGCGGCGATCACTTACTCGCTGCTGGCGATCACGCGGCTCGGCGATGAGATCGTGTCGGCGAACAATCTCTACGGCGGCACCTACCAGCTCTTCAACCACACGTTCCCGAAGCTTGGCCGGACGGTGAAGTTCGTGGACTCGCGCAGCCCGGAGGCGTTCAAGCGCGCCATCACGGAGAAGACGCGGGCCGTCTATTGCGAGACGGTCGGCAACCCGAAGCTGGACGTGCCGGACTTCGAGGCGCTGGCGAAGATCGCGCACGACGCGGGCGTGCCGCTGGTGGTGGACAACACGGTCGGCATCGGGCTGGTGCGGCCGTTCGACCACGGCGCGGACATCATCGCCAGTTCGGCCACGAAATACATCGGCGGCCACGGCACCTCCATCGGCGGCATCATCGTGGACGCGGGCCGGTTCAAGTGGAACAACGGGAAGTTCCCGGAGTTCACCGAGCCGGACCCGAGCTATCACGGGCTGGTGTATTGGGACGCGCTGGGGAACGTGCCGGGCCTGGGCAACGTGGCGTTCATCCTGAAGATCCGCGTGACGCTGCTGCGCGACACGGGCGCGGCGCTCAGCCCGTTCAACGCGTTCCTGTTCCTGCAAGGGCTGGAGACGCTCGCGTTGCGGCAGCGGCAGCATTCGATCAACGCGCTGGAGGTCGCGCGCTGGCTGAAGAAGCATCCGCTGGTGAGCTGGGTCGTGTATCCCGGCCTCGAGGACAGCCCGAACCACAAGGTGGCGGCGAAGTATATGAAGGACGGCTTCGGCGGCATCGTGGGCTTCGGCATCAAGGGCGGCCTGGAGGCGGGCAAGAACTTCATCAACTCGGCGCAACTCCTGTCGCACCTGGCGAACATCGGCGACGCGAAGAGCCTGGTGATCCATCCGGCCTCGACGACGCACCAGCAGCTCACGCCCGCCCAGCAGGAGGCGACCGGCGTGACGGAGGATTACATCCGGCTGTCCATCGGCATCGAGGACATCGAGGACATCAAGAAGGACATTGACCAAGCGCTGAAGAAGTCGCGGAAATGACCGGCCATGACGAAGCCACAGGATGTTTTTGACAGCAGCGACAGCGTGCGCACGGCGCGGCCGTTGCGCCACGCGCAGACGGTGGAGTTTGCCGGGCCGATCAAGCTGGAACTCGGCGGCAAACTGCCGTCCGTGACGGTGGCGTATGAGACCTACGGACGCCTGAGCGAGCACCGCGACAACGCCATCCTCGTCTGCCACGCGCTGAGCGGCGATTCGCATGTGGCGCGTCACGGTGCGGCGGACGATCCCGGCTGGTGGGACACGGTCGTCGGGCCGGGCAAAGCGATTGATACCGACAAATACTTCATCGTCTGCCCCAACATGCTGGGCGGCTGCCGCGGCACGACCGGCCCAAACTCAATCAACCCCGCCACGGGCAAGCCCCACGGCGCGGATTTCCCGAACGTCACCACGACCGACATCGTGGACATGCAGCGTCGGCTGGCGGACCATCTCGGCATCGGGCAGTGGCTCGCCGTCGCCGGCGGCTCGATGGGCGGGCATCAATCGTTGACGTGGGCGACGCGTTACCCGGCGCGCGTGCGTGGCGCGATCCCGCTGGCGACCTCGCCGCGGTTGACGTCGCAGGCGCTGGCGTTCGACGTGGTCGGGCGCAACGCCATTTTCCGCGACCCGCACTATCATGGCGGACAGTATTACGACAAGGCGAGCGCTCCACACGTCGGCCTGGCGCTGGCGCGGATGCTGGGCCACATCACCTACCTTTCGCCTCAAGCGATGCAGGAGAAGTTCGCCGCCACGAAACTTCGTCCGCGCGACGTGGCCACGGAGTTCGAGAAGAAGTTCTCGGTCGGCTCCTACCTCGCCTACCAGGGCGACAAGTTCGTGGAGCGGTTCGACGCGAACAGCTACATCACGCTCTCGATGGCGATGGACCTCTTCGACCTCGGCGCGACGCCGGGCGAGCTGGCAGACCGGCTCGCCAAGAGCCAGTGCCGGTGGCTGATCATCAGTTTCACGAGCGACTGGCTGTTCCCGGCTGAGCACGCCCGCGAGATCGCGGACGCGCTCATCGCGCTGGGCCGGCCGGTGAGCTACTGCAACGTCCGCAGCGATTGCGGCCACGACGCTTTTCTGCTGGAGGACGAACTGCCGATCTACGGCGGCATGATCAGCGGCTTCCTGGCGAACCTGCGCGGCGAAAGCCCGACCGCGCACGTGCCCGCCGAACTGGACGGGCTGGACCGTTACCGCCCGCAGAGCATCTTCAGCACGCGCCGGCTCGACCATGACCGCATCGTGGAACTGGTCCCGCCGCAGGCGAGCGTGCTGGACATCGGCTGCGGCGGCGGGCCGGTGTTGAGCCGGCTGCGGCAGACGGGCCACACGCGGCTGATGGGTTTGGAACTGGACGAGCAAGCCTTGCTGGCGTGCGTGCGGCGCGGGCTGGACGTGGTGCAGGTGGACGTGAACAAGGGGCTGCGAATTTTCGCGGACGGCCAGTTCGACGTGGTGGTGCTCTCGCTGACGTTGCAGAGCATCCGCAACGTCGAGCGCGTCATTGCTGACATGCTGCGCGTGGGCCGCAAAGCCATCGTCAGCTTCCCCAACTTCGGCTATCACAAACTCCGCGCGACGCTGGCCAACGAGGGCCGCGTGCCGGAGCCGTTCAACTGGATGGGCTTCCGCTGGTATAACACGCCGGCGATCCGGTTCCTGACCATCGCGGACTTCGAGGAGTTCTGCCGCGAGCGGAACTTCACGGTGCATCAGCGCGTGGCGTTGAACACCGAGGAAGGCCGCGAGGTCGCCGGTGACGCGAACCTGAACGCCGACATGGCGATCTTCGTGCTCAGCCTGTAGCGGAAGCCGCGAGGCTCACGGTTGCGAGACTCCCCGTGGCAGGGCGGAACGGTCGCGCGTTCCGCTACTGTGACTGTCCCCGCCGGGCTGGAGACGGCTCGTCCATCCAGCGTTTGCGGTCGGCGACCAGCACCATGTTCACACCTTCGAGGCGCGTGCCCTCCTTGAGCGGGAAGTCCTTCGGGAAGTTCAGGAACCGGATGATGGGCGACCACGAGGCCCATTCGCCGAGCATGATCTCGGAGAGGAAGCGGCGGTTGAGTGTGATGGGCGTGAGCATGAAAACGGAGACGTGCTGGTAGAGGTCGTTGATCTTGTAAAACTCCTCGGGCGTGTCCGGGATCCAGAAGCAGCGGCGGTCGGCATACCACGCCACGGCCCACGGCTGGTCGCACATCATGAACTCCGCGGGCGCCACGTAGAAGTGGCCCGGAGGGGCGAGTTGATTGCCGGCCATCACCTGTTTCTCGTCGAGCCGTGGCGCGAGCTTCGGCGGGTAGTAAGGCGGATAGGCATACTTATCGGGAGGTGACCCGCTCCGGCGCATCATCACCGGCACGGCCGCGAGGACGACGAACAGGGCGACCACCAGCGTCCGCCAGAGGGCGGCGGTCAGTTGCATCCGTTCCACCAGGACGAAGAACATCGCGGCGCCATACATCGTGACCATCGGCGCCAGCAGCACCAACAGGTTGCCCGCTTGGACCAGCGAGTTGTCCGGACGCGCGTCCATGCCAACCACGCACGTCACCCCGAAAAGCACCAGGCCGACACCGAGCATGGCCCATTTGAAGCGGTTCACCTGCACGCGGCGGAACTTGTAGAGCAGCGCGGTCACGCACAGAGCCGTGGCCAGCGCCGAGCCGAATGTCCACGAGCTGTCCGAGCACAGCGTCAGCGCGTTGCCGGCCGCCTTGCTCCAGATATGGTTCATGCGTGTATAGCCCAGGTTTGGCAGCAACTGCCGCTCCAGCGTGTCGCCGCGCAGCGCGCCGGTCTGCAACTGGTAACTGTATTGCGCCGTGCCCAGGAGGTTGCTGTTGACCCACACGTTGCGCGCCAGCCAGGGAGAGACCACCGCCAGAAACACCACGATCATCCCCAACGCCATCCAGCGGCCCCGCGCCCAGCCCCACATCCGCCAGCCGAGGAAACACACGGGCAATATCAGCCAGCCAGCGCCGTATCGCGTGAGGAACGCCAGCCCCACGAAGAGCGCCGCCATCAACCCCAGCAGCACCGCCACCACCGGCCGCCGTTCCTGCAACCGCAGATCCTGCGCCACCACCAGGCACAACCACATGAACCCGACCCACAGCATCACCAGCATCACATTCAACCCCGAAATCGCATACTGGCAGACCGTGTCCGACAGCACGAACAAGCATGCCGCCATCACTCCCACCTTGCTGTCGAACAACCGCCGCGCGATCAGATACGTCACCCACGCGTTGGCCAGCATCAGCGGCATTCCCAACCCATACACAATCCACCTGTCCGGCCCGAAAATCGTGAACGCCTCCACCGGCTCGACTTCAAACGTCGTCTTCGGCGCCCATGCCAACCCGAAGAACATCAGGCAAATCACCGCAGCGGCCATGTGCCAGCTCACTTCGCCCCGTTTCAATTGCAGCCGCCACGCCCGCATGGAAACCCGCGCGAGACACGCCGCCACAAGCACGATCCACACTGCCGGCCACCAACTCCACGACACGAGCCACTGGGCCGCTTTCCCGTCCGTCCATTCCTTGCCCGGCTTTTCCGGCGGCGCATCGGGCGCCTTCATGTCGCCCTTCTGCACCAGATACAGGAAACCGCCCACGAGCGCCGGATACAGGGGCGGGTTCGCCAGGTCCGGATGGTTCTTCAACATCGGGTCGCGCCACCGGCTGCACTCGTTCAGCCGCCAGATGCTCATCGGCCGTATGAACCGCGTCGTGTAGCCCTCGCCCCGCGCCAGGTTCCGCCCCAACTGCGCCTGATCCATCGCCTCGCGCTGGTTCAGCCCGCGGAACTGGCCCGCGCCCAGGTTGAACCCCAACACGGTGACGCTGCCCCCGTAGAACAACAACAGCGCGCCCGCCAGCATCGTCAACAACAACGCCCGCAGCGCGCGCTGGCCGACGCCCAGGTCGAAAAAGTGGACCGCGTCCTGAATCGTCACCGATCGCGGCGGCGGGGATGCTGGTTCTTGGGGAATGCTCACAGGTCTTCGAGGTTGAATTCGTGGATTTTGCGGTGCAGCGTGCGGCGGCTCACACCGAGCCGCTTGGCCGCTTCAGTGCGGTTGCCCTCACAGGCTTTCAACGCGTTGATAAACATCTGACGCTCGACTTCGCGCAACGGCAGCACGCCCTTCGCGATCTGCTCCGGCGGGAGCGTTCCCTGCTCCCGCGCGGCCTCCGTTCCCGCGCGAATCGCCGGCGGCAGGTCCTGCAACGTGATCTTGTCGCCGCGCGCCAGCACCACCGCGCGCTCAATGGCCGTCCGCAGCTCGCGGACGTTGCCAGGCCATTTGTAGAACAGCAGCGCGTTCATCGCCTCCGGCGTGATCTCGGTGATGGCCTTGTTATTCTCGCGGGCAAACTCCGTCAGGAACGACCGCGCCAGCAACACCACGTCGTCGCTCCGGTCGCGCAGCGGCGGCATCGTCACCGTCACCACCTGCAAGCGGTAGAACAAGTCGTCACGGAACTTCCCGGCCTTCACCAGTTCGCCGAGGTTCTTGTTCGTCGCAGCCACCAGCCGCACGTCCACGCTCAGCGTCTTGCTGCCCCCCACACGCTCGAACTGCCGCTCGCCAAGCACACGCAAAATCTTCACCTGCACCGACGGGTCTATCTCGCCAATCTCATCCAAAAATATCGTGCCGCCGTCGGCCTCCTCGAACCGCCCGATCCGCCGCTCCAGCGCGCCGGTGAACGCGCCCTTCTCGTGGCCGAACAGCTCGCTCTCCAGCAGGTTCAGCGACAGCGCCGCGCAGTGGACCGCGACGAAACGGCTGCCGCAGCGCGGGCTGAGATGGTGGACCGCGTGCGCCACCAACTCCTTGCCGGTGCCGCTCTCGCCCTGGATGAGCACTGTCGCGCGTGTCTGGGCGACCTGCCGCACGGTGTCGAGCACCTCGACCATCGCGGGCGACTGGCCGATGATGTTCTCGAACCCGAACCGCTTGTCGAGCTGCTGGCGGAGCGCGACGTTCTCGTTCTCCAGCCGGCGGCTCTTCAGCGCGCGGGCCAGCACCAATTCCAGCCGATCGAGATCCACCGGCTTGGTCAGGTAATCGTAAGCGCCGCGTCGCATCGCCTCCACCGCGTTCTCGACCGTCCCGTAGGCCGTCACCATGATGCACAGCGGCGGCCGTGGCAGCGCCTGCGCACGCTGGATCAACTGTAACCCATCCATGCCCGGCATCCGCAGGTCGGCCAGCACGATGTCGAAAGTCTCGGTCTCCAGCAGCCGCATCGCCGTCGTCCCGTCCTCGGCCGGCGTGACGGCGTAGTCGCCCTCCAGCGCGCGGCGCAGGCCCTCGCGCGTGTGGCGCTCGTCGTCCACGACCAGCACGGCGGGCTTTGTCGGTTTGGCGTCGGTCTCGCTCATGTCAGTTGCGCGCGGCCATCTCCAGTTGTCGCGAGGCGGGACGGCCGGATTCGAGCAACCGCACCCGCTTCTCGCGGATCGGGAGCCGGACACGGAAGACCGTCCCCTTCCCCGCCGCGCTGTCCACGTCAATCGCCCCGCCGTGCTCCTGCACGATGCGGCGGACCACCATCAAGCCCAGCCCGGACCCGTCCGGCTTGCTGCTGCGATAGGGATCGAAGATGCGCCCGATCTGCTCCGGCGGGATGCCCGCGCCCGTGTCGGCGACGCTGATGACGACGTGGCCCGCCGCCGACTCCGTGGCGACGGTTAGCTTGCCGCCGGCGGGCATCGCTTCGAGCGCGTTCTTGATCAGATTGAAGAACACCTGCTTCATCCGGTCGTGGTCGAGCCAGACGCGCGGCAGGCCACGCGCGAGGTCGGCCTCCACCGTGACGCTGGCGTTGGCCAGTTCGCCGCTCATGAATTCCAAAGTCTCTTCGACCACGGCATTGACCGGCTGCAGTTCCAGATGCACCGGCGTCGGGCGGACCGCCTCCAAAAACTGCGTGATGATCTTGTCGAGCCGCGCCACCTCGGCCTTGGCGACGCGGAGCGATTCCAGCATCGAAGCGCGCCGGTCCTCCGGCATCCGGCGCAGCTCGCGGTCGAGCAGTTGCAGGTGGATGTGGAGCGAGTTGAGCGGGTTGCCGATCTCGTGCGCCACGCCCGCCGCGAGCAGCGTCATCGCCTCGGCGCGTTTGCTCTCGATCGTCTCGGCGGCCTGTTTGCGCGACTCGGTCACGTCGCGCAGGATGAGCGCCGCCCCGCCAGCCTCGCCGCCGCCCAACGGCACGGCGTAGAGGTGCAGATAGCGTTGCCGGGGATAAAACACCTCCAGCTCGCGGCTGAACACGCGCGGCCGGCCGCCGCCGATGTCCCACTTCAAGCCGGGCAGATAGCGCCCCAGCGGCAGGCCCAGCGCCGTGTCGCGCGGCACGCCGAGCAGTTCCGTGGCGGCCTCGTTGAGATAGCTGATGCGGCCCTCGTCGTTGGTGACGATGACGCCCTCCCGGAGCGAATTGAAGACCGCCTCCAGGAACCCGCGCTCGCGGGCGAGCTGGCTGAAGTAGTTCTGGACGCTCTCCGCGTCGAGCCAGTTGAGCTTGCCGAGCAGTTTCTGGTGAAACTTCTGCTTCATCCTAGAACCAGTTCTTGCGTTTGAGCCACCAGAGCAGGCCCCCCGTGCCGCCCACGATGAGAAGCAGCGCAAACACGTAGCCGAGCCGCCAGTCCAGTTCCGGCATGTGCTTGAAGTTCATCCCATACACCGACGCCACCACCAGCGCCGGGATGGAGATGGCGTTCAAGATCGCGAGCACCTTCACGACCTCGTTGGTCTGGTTGGAGGAATGGCTGAGATAGACCTGCAACGTGTTCGTAAGCTGGTCGGTGTAGGCATCCGTCGAGTAGCCAATGCGGACCAGCGCGTCATGCACGTCGCGAAAATACGGCAGCAGGTGCGCGCGGATCATCTTGAACTCGCCGCGCGCCAGCCGCCCGATGACCTCCCGCTGCGGCCCGACGATCTGCCGGAACAGCGCGACCTGTTTCCGGATCGCATGGATGTGGTTCAACGTCGCCCGCGTCGGCTGGCTGAACACCTGGTCCTGCAACGCCGCGATCTGCGCCGCCAGCGCGTCCACGGCCGGTTGATAGCTCTCCACCAGGAAATCCACGAGCGTGTGCAGCAGCCGGTCGGTCCCGCGCGGCCCGGTCTTCACGCAGCGGTCACACCCCTGCGCGATGGCCTTCATCGGCGTCTCGTGCCACGTCACCAGGAAGTTCTTCCCGATGAACGCATCCAGCTCCGGCGTCTGCACCGTTTCCTCCTCGGTCGAGTATTCCACCCCGTGCAGCACTAGGAACGTGCACGGCCGCCACGGCTCCACGTCCTCGTAAGGCTCGATCTTCGGCGTGCTGATCGCCTCGTGGCAGTCGTTGATCGCCAGCGGGTGAAAGTTGAACAGGTTTTCCCCGAAGATGTTGTGCGCCTCTTCCTCCGTGGCGCTCTCCATGTCCACCCAGATCAACTTGTGGTTCTCGGCCAAATAAGTCCGCAACTGGTCCAGCGAGGCGTCGCGCCCGATGAACTTGCCCTGGTCGTCGAAAATCAGACTGTGAATCATTGCAACAACTCGTCACAGCACCCCACGCCCATCGTTGCCCATCCGCTGTGCGGCAAACCTGCACACAATCGGATTGCACGAAACGCCCAAGAAAGGCGCGGGTTTTGCCACGCGCAGAATAACACGCCACCCACGCGGCCAGCAAGCCATGTTTCAGCCGCAACCAGGAATCGGGCGCAACTTGACACACGCACCACGATCAAGTCCCGGAGGGACGGACG
>DYDC01000064.1:0-9333 GCA_020718125.1 Methylacidiphilum sp.
GCTTGAAGTTGTAGGCCAGGCACACCAGCGTCCATTCCATGCTCGCCTTCTCCAATGGCGAATAGTTACCGGAGGTTCCCTCTAGCCCCAAATGCAGTTCCCTCCGCTCACGTCTGTTTCAACTCAGAAAGATTGGATTCTGCGGAGTTTTCATTGATCCATCCGAAAAATGCTTGACCGCTTCGATCAATTCTGGCCGTATGTGCACATGCAGGCGCCGTTCGGCCAAAACAGACTCCTCGCTGTCGGAAAACGCTCCGGTGGCGTGTTGCTGATCGTCCTGTTGCTTTTGCTCGGCGCGTGCGCCTCTTCGCCCACTTTGCACAAGTTGTTCTGCCCGGACGCCGGGCAGCCTTGGGACTACTGCGTTATCACCAAGTTCGTCGCGGGTTCGGTGGAAGCGCCTTTGGCGCAGGCGGCGGTGGCGGTGCTGTTCTTCTGTCTGGTGGTTACTTCGTGCTGGAACGACGGCGTTCGCCTGATCGCTCCGCCGTTCCGTCTCTCTCCTTCGCGCGCCCCTCCTTTCTGGTCCTCCCTCCGTTAGTTTCGCCGGGTCAGCCTCCCGAGGGTGACGTTCCCTTTGTTTAACTCGGAAACGCGCGCCGGCGCGCATTTGTTATTCGCGAATTGAGAACTTGGATTGGAGAAACGATGAGATTTGAGCGTGTTACAGATTGGGCCAGGCGGTTTTCCGCCTGGGGTTTGGATGTCGAAGGCGGTCAGAAGACAGTAAGACGGTTTTGGCGAGAGAAGGTGGGTGGTTTACGCCGGTGGCAAGTGCCGGCCGTATTGAAGCCACGGCGCTTGGCGAGCTGCGCGGCCGGGCTCGCGGCGATGACGGCGCTACTGGCAGCGACCGCGGTTCCGTTGTTCGGCGCGGAGGCGAAGGACGCAGCTGGCGAAATCCGGGAATTGCGCCAGCAGATCCAAGCGTTACAAGCCGCCCACGAAGCCCGCCTGCGTGAAATGGAGCGCAAGTTGGAAGCGTTCGAGAAGAAAAGCGATCAGCCGAAGAAGGGAGAAGAGTCTGCGCCATCGCTGGAGAAAATCCTCGGGGAGGTTGGTGCCCCGTCACGGCCGGCGGCGGCCGAACCAAAGCCCGCAGCCGACGGTCGGCCGCCAACGGACACGGCTGAGCGTATTGCCCGCGAGGTGGGCCAGTATGAGGGCGCCAAGCTGCCATGGTTCCGGGGGCTGAACAACCCGTCAATCGGCGTGGTTGGGGATGTGCTGGGCAGTTTTTCCAGCGAGAAGGAGGCCTACGATCGCCAGAACCGGATTGATCTCCGAGAACTGGAGGTGTTGGCTTATGGCCCGATTGATCCGTTCGGTCAAGTCACTGCGCTGATCTCCGGGGCCGATGAGGTCAGAGTCGAAGAAGCCGCGTTGACGTTGACGGCCTTGCCGCACGATTTGCAGTTAAAGGGCGGCAGGTTCTTTGCCAATGTGAGCCGGCTGAACAAGACTCACACGCACGATCTGCCGTTTGTCGAGCAACCGCTAACGATGCAGAACTTCCTGGGCAGCTTGGAGCCATTGGGGGACGACCAACAACGGGTGTGGTGGGAGGCCGAACCTCAGTTCAATGCGCAGGGGGTGGAATTGAGCTGGATGGCGCCGACCCCTTTCTACTGGCAGTTGCAATTCTCCATCTATAACGAGTTCTCGGACCGATCGCCCGGCAGTTTCTACGACCAGTATTTGCAGGGCATTGACTATCGGGAGTCGGGGCGCGGTGGAGACGATTTCACCTATCACTGGGGCACGAAAACGTTTTTCGAGTTGTCCCCGGACCACAGCGTGCGATTGTTTGCCAACGCGCTGCTCGACTCGCCCACCAGTGCCGCGCGGCGGACTACTGAGAGCGGGGGCTTTTCCTACCTGTGGCATCCGTTGGAGGGCGGGTTATACAAGGGCTTGGAATGGACCACGGAGGTGTTTGCCAATCAGGAACGCTTCTTTGGCAGCATCCCGGAGCAAGACAGTTGGGGCGTTTACAGCTATGTGGCCAAGCGGCTCGGACGCCGTGTAGAAGTAGGGTTGCTGGGGGAGTGGTCCACGTTTCGATTTGACGATAGCGCGGGGGCTTGGCACGCAGGAGCATGGTTGACGTATCGCTTGAGCGAGCGGCAATTATTCCGCTTCCAGATTGATCGGTTTGGCGCGCAAGACTGGTTGGATGCCATCAGCTCCCGCACGGGGGTTCGGGCAGGGGACGGCGATAACTGGCGGTTTAGCCTCCAGTGGAGCGTGGTGTTGGGCAGCCACGAACACACGTATCAGTGAGACGGATTATTGCAAGCGAAAGGAGAACAACACAATGAAACTGAAAAATCTTATTCTGAGAGTGATCGGCGGCGTCGCGGCGACCTTGTGTCTGCTTCAGGCCCAAGTCAATGCCGCTCCAATCCGAGTGGTGACCAGCACGCCCGACTTGAAGGACATGGTGGAAAACGTCTGCGGGGAGGACGTGCGGGTGAAGTCGCTCATGGTCGGCACGGAGAATCACCATGCCGTTCCGATGAAGCCAAGCTTCCTGCGTTTGCTGGCCGATTGCGACGTGCTGGTGGTGAACGGACTGGAATATGAGCACGCCTTTCTGCCAGGCGCGCTGATGAGCATCAACAAGCAAACCATCCAACAGGGGGCGTCACACTACATTGACACCAGCCAATACATCAAACCGGGCGAAGTGCCGGACAAGGTTGATCTGAGTCTGGGCGATCTGCATCCGTTGGGCGCCAGCCACATTCACATCGAGCCCGGCAACGGCATCCTGATGACCAAGACGATCTACGAGAAGATGAGCACGTTGTATCCGGACCGGGCCGAGCGGTGGAGGCCGCGCTTTGAGGCTTACGTCCGCAAAATCTACGGCAAATTGGAAGAATTGCGCGAATACTGCAAAGGCACCGAAGGAATCAAGATGATCTTTTATCACCCGGGTTGGTGTTACCTCACGGAGCGCTTTGGGTGGAACTTGGTGGGTTACGTGGAAGTCCGCGCAGGCATCGAACCGACTCCCTCCCATTTGCAGCAGTTGATAGAAATGATGAAAGGGCGCGGCTGCAAACTGATCTGCCCGGAGATGTGCTACTCCCCCCGCATTCCGGATTACCTGGCCAAGCAAGTCGGCGCCAAGGTCTTCAAAATCCCGCATCACACCAAGTCACTGCCAGGCTGTGATACCTACTTGGAATTTCTTGATGTGCTGATCAAGGGAATCGCCGACGCCGGGCGGGAAGTCTATGGGCTACCCAAGGCTAGTCCGCCTGCCACAGCCAGCCAGTCAAGTGCCGCCGGTCCCCAGCGCTGAGGAGCCAATGCGCATGGACGAAGTTCCATCGAAACAAACTGCGACACCGACGCCAAGCGCCGGAACTCCCGCCCGGATCATGACCCTCGACGGGGTGGACCTGGCTTACGGGACGAACGTCATTGTGCGCGATGTAAACCTGGTGGCTTATCGCGGCGTTTGCCTCGGCATCCTTGGCCCGAATGGCGCCGGCAAAACCACTCTGCTTCGGGCGATGCTGGGCATTCTGAAGCCGGTCAAAGGGACGATTCGCTGGGGCATCCACAACGGTCAACCGATTCGCATCGGCTACGTGCCGCAAAAAGAGCGATTGGATCCGTCATATCCGCTAACCGTCCAGGAAGTGGTGCGAATGGGTGTGTTTGGGGATCGGCCCTGGTCGCCTTGGTTGACGCCGGCCCAGAGACAGCGGATCCATCAAGCCTTGGAGCAGGTTCGCATGGAGCACTTCACCTGGAGGCTGTTTGCAGAATGCTCTGGCGGCCAGCGCCAGCGCGTCCTGATCGCCCGCGCGCTGGCCTCGGCGCCCAATGTGTTGATCTTTGATGAGCCTACCACCGGGATTGACCCCCTCTCGCAGCGAGAGGTGGTCCAACTCCTCAAAGAATTGCGCCAGAACCAGCGCATGACGATGTTCCTCATCACGCAGCATTTCGGTCACTTGGAACAGCTCTTTGAGGAAGTTGCCTGGGTCCATGCTGGACAAGTGGTAGTTGGACCAGCCAGCGAGTTCCTTAGCGACGCTTATATCTCGAAAGCTTTCGGCAAGGATTAAACATGTTGATTTCGGTTCACAACCCACACGCACTCTTTTCAAAAGGCCTTCGCTGCTTGTTTGGACCGGCGTGTCTATGGCTCTTCCTGGCCACAGCGCCGGCATGGGCCGCTGCCGGCCAGCCAACATTGGACGACATCCTGCAACAAGCCGCCAGCCCGGCCGCGAGATCAGCGCCAGCCTACGCACGGGCCACAGTCGAAACGCAGACCGGGCCTCTCCGCAGCCAGGAGGGAATCTTCTCCAAGTCTTGGAATCTCTTGGTGCAATTCCGCTGGGCGGTCTTGGGCAGCGTGGCTGCCGCGTTCCTCTGCTCGCTCATGGGCACGCTTATGCTGGCGCGCCGCATGATGTTGTTAGGTATCGCGCTGCCCCAATCGGCTTCCGCCGGGATCGCTTTTTCGATCCTGCTGGCCCAATGGGCCAAGAACTGGACATTGCAGCCGGGACAATCGCCATTCCTTGAAGAACGAACCATGACCCTCCTGGCGTCGTTCGGTTCGGTGGGCGCAGTGTTGCTGGTGCTGCTCGTGTTGGCATGGGCCGAAAGAAAAGCCGTGTTTGCCGAAGCGCAGTGGGCGACGGTTTACATCAGCAGCGCCGCTCTGCTTGTCCTCTTCCTGGTGATCAATCCCTACGGGGAGGCGCACATTGGCACCATGCTCGAGGGCAACGTCATCACCGTCACTCAGACACAATTCCGGGTTCTGACTGGCGTTGCCGTTGGGGTCGGAGGAATGATGACTGTTTTTCGGAAAGAGTTCTTGCTCGTCTCTTTTGATCCCGATATGGCTTCCAGTCTCCGCCTGAACCAAACGCGCTGGAGCGGCATTCTCTACGTGCTCCTCGGTCTGACGGTGAGCACTGGCGTAATGATCACCGGGCCGATGTTCGCCTTCGGCTTCCTGCTCTTGCCGCCGTTTGCAGCCCGACCTTGGGCGGTGGGCATGCGCAATTTCTACCTCCTTTCGACGGCGATCGGCGTTTCGGTATCGGTGGTGGGTTGCCTGGTCAGTTTCGGGGCTGACTGGCCGATGGGGCCATCGCAGATCTTGGTGGCGAGCATAGTGCTGTTGCTGTCACGATTGCTGTTTGCTTTGCGAGCCAGATTCCATGCGAGAACAGGGATGCAAAACGGCGCTGTATAGAAACCTGCTTGACGCATGTTCAATCTCCTTGCAAGGATTTCGTCCCCCACGCCATCAAGCGGTCAAGTTTCGCTCTTTGCACTCGGCGCGCTCCTGGCACTGACAGCTTGTGTGTGGCAGGGCTGCGCGACCGCCCGCGATGGCGCCCGCGGCCTTTTTACATTCAATCCTGACGCTCGCGTGGCGGCCTCATGGGCGGGTCACCCGGACGCGCTGTTCCCACACCTTGTGGAAGCCGCCCGCACAGTCTTTGCCGACTCCAAAGTGTATGCCGTCCCATCCGAACACGGGATTTGGTTTTGGTATTCTGATCCCGTGCAAGGCCCCCTTCGTGCCGGATTTCAACTCGGCGCCAGGCCCGCCCCCGATGGGAAGACCATCACAGACCTGGTGGTTTTCCCCCTGTGGGCTTCAGTTTCCGGCTTTCAAACACCACCCCGTTTCCCACCGCACACGGCGCTAGTGTCGGCAATTGATCGTCTCGGTGGTTTCCAACGCGCTGCTGAACCGCGCGCAGCCGATGAGGAGAATCGGAAGCAACATTTTTGGTTCTGGTGATTTGCTGAAGTCAGCTTGCCCACTGCGGGCGCAAGCTCATCGAAACAAAGGGCGTGCGCCGCTGTCCCAGATCGCCCGCGTGGACCGGGGCGAAGGACCGCAGACCATTTTCCGGGAGAACCTGACCCGGCGGAAAATCCTCCTCTGCAACGTCGTCGGCCGCGACGTCGGCAGCTTCGTGCAGGAGGCCAGGGAGAAGATCGCCCGCTCGGTCTCCTTCCCGCGAGGCTATTATTTCACCTTCGGCGGCCAGTTCGAGAGCCAGCAGCGCAGCACCCAACAACTCCTTTGGATGATGCTCATCGTGCTCATGGCGGTGCTGGTGGTCCTGTTCACCTCGCTCCATTCCTTGCGGCAGTCGCTGCTGCTGCTGTTGAACGTGCCGATGACCGTCGCCGGCGGCATCGTGGCGCTGTTTCTCGCCGGGCAGACTCTAAACGTCTCGTCGCTCATTGGCTTCATCGCCCTGTTTGGCATCGCGCTCCAGAACGGTATCGTGCTGGTGGGAAGCATCAACGACGTCCGAAGGAACGGCATGGAACTTCACCAAGCCGTCATGGAAGGCGCCATCAAACGTTTCCGACCGCTCTTCATGACCGAGTTGATTCTCATCCTGGGCGTATTGCCCCTGGCTTTGGGAACCGGCTCAGGTTCCGAGATTCACCGCCCCCTGGCGCTCGTCTATATCGGCGGCTTCTTGGTGGCCATCTTCTTCGAGCAACTTGTCTTCCCGATTCTGTATCAATGGGTGGCATCGCTGAAGAAGGAGCGTTTCCTGACCGAAACCGCAGCCAACAGTTGAAGCGCGTCGGAACGACTGGCCACGCCCCGCGTTGATCGTCCGTTAGCGTGACGCCTGCTTCGCCTTGGGTGCACGAACCACCAGCCGACGACCCGAGCCGGCGTGAACACGATCGCCGCGCCCGATGGCGCCCGCCACCGCAGTCCCTCCAGCCCATCGAGAGATCGCGACACAGCAGGAGAAAAAAGGCGCTTGACTCTTTCGAGTGAGTGTTACCAATATCTTGTCAAGTAACACTAGCTTGTAGTTACCAGAGCCAAGTTGATGAGAACACAATTCGCCGCCCTCGCTGCCACGCTTTGCTGTGGCATGACTCTCCACGCGCAGGACAACCTTCCCGCCGCCGCGCCGCCAGCCGCCTCCGGCACCCAGACCAATGTTGCGCGGATGAGCGAGGTGGTGGTCAAGGAACGCGCCGACAGCCTGCTGGGCATCGCGGAATCGGCCTCTCAGGGCACTGTCGGCGCCGACCAACTGGAACATCGCACGCTGTCGCGGCCTGGCGAGGTGCTCGAAACCGTGCCGGGCGTCATCATCACCCAGCACAGCGGCGCGGGTAAAGCCAACCAGTATTTCCTGCGCGGCTTCAACCTCGACCACGGCACCGATTTTTCCACCAGCCTCGACGGGATGCCGATCAATCTGCCTACGCACGGGCACGGCCAGGGCTACACCGACTTGAACCTGCTCATCCCCGAGCTGGTCAGCGCGATCAATTACCGCAAAGGCCCCTACTATGCCGATGTGGGCGATTTCTCCTCGACGGGCACCGCCAACATCGAATACTTCCGCGCGCTGCCGCAAAGCGAGTTGACGCTCGAAGGCGGCAGTTTCAACTACGGTCGCGCCGTCTTCATATCGTCGCCCAAGGTCGGAGACGGTCACTTGCTGTATGGAGTGGAGGCTTACCACAACGACGGGCCTTACGATCATCCGGACGATTTCCACCGGTTCAACGGCGTGGTCCGTTACAGCCAGGGCAACGACGCCAACGGGTGGAGCGTCACGGCGATGGGCTATCACGGCGACTGGGACGCCAGCGATCAGCTCGCCCAACGCGCGGTGGACCTCGACGTGGTGGACCGCTTCGGCTCACTCGACACGACCACGGGCGGCGACTCGCAACGCTACAGTCTCAGCGGCGAGTGGCATCGCGCCGATACCCACTCGGCCACGAAGATCACGGCCTACGGTTTCTACTACGACCTGGACCTGTTCTCGAACTTCACCTACTACGATGCGTTCCCGGTAGGCGACCAGTTCGAGCAGATGGACAAGCGATGGGTGGGCGGCGTGCGGGGACAGCACACGTGGTTTGGCCAGTTCTTTAACCGCGAGATGGAAAACAGCGTCGGCCTCGACGTGCGCCACGACGCCATCCACAACGGCCTCTTTAACACCGTCGGCCGCGAGCGCGTGGACAAGCTCGATTACGACGGCGTCCTGCACTCCGCCACCGTGCGCGAAGACCACATCGGCCAGACCAGCGTGTCCCCGTGGCTGCAGAACAAGATGCAGTGGGCTGAGAAATTCCGCACCGTCGCCGGCCTGCGCGCCGACGTTTACCACTTCGACGTGGACAGCGACCGGCGCGAGAACTCGGGCAACGTGACCGACGGCATCGTCAGCCCGAAAGGCGCGTTGATCTTCGGGCCGTGGGCCGACACCGAGCTTTATCTGGAAGGCGGCCTCGGTTTCCACAGTAACGACGCCCGCGGCGCCACCACGCGCGTGGATCCCGTCACCGGCCTGAGCGCCGACGCCGACGGCAATCCGATCGAGCCGGTGGATCCGCTTGTGCGCACCTGCGGCGCGGAGGTGGGCGTGCGCACCACGTTCATCCCGCATTTGCATAGCACGCTGTCGTTGTGGTGGCTCGACATTGACTCGGAGCTGCTCTTCGTGGGCGACGCGGGCACGACGGAGGCCAGCCGGCCGAGCCGTCGCTACGGCGTCGAGTGGGCCAACTACTACACCCCGCTGAAGTGGCTGACGCTGGATGCGGACTTCTCGTTCAGCCACGCGCGGTTCCGGGACAGTGATCCTGCCGGCGACTACATCCCCGGCTCGATCGAGTCGGTGATCGCGGCCGGCATCACGCTCCACCACTTGGGCGAACGCGGTTTCTTCGGCGGGATTCGTCTGCGTTACTTCGGGGAGCGGCCGTTGATCGAAGACAACAGCGTGCGCTCCGACATCACCGCGCTCGTGAGCTTGCGGGTGGGCTACGACTTCTCGAAGAACTGGAGCCTTTCCGCAGAGGTGTATAATCTGCTCAACCGCAAGGACAGCGAGATTGATTACTACTACGGCTCGCGGCTGCGCGGGGAAACGGCGACGGTGGACGACGTCCATTCCCACCCCGCTGACCCGATTTCCTTCCGCGTCGCCCTGACTGCGCGGTTCTGAAAAGCGAGTATGGACCGGGTGCCGGACAATTGTTTTTGGCTCGCGCCGGTGTTGGCCCACCCCTGCGCGCTGGGCGTGTGTGCGCATGTCGGCATGATCAACAACCTCCGCAAGAAGGGCATGAACTTCACCCGGCCGCCATGGAAGGCGCCATCAAACGTTTCCGACCGCTCTTCATGACCGAGTTGATTCTCATCCTGGGCGTATTGCCCCTGGCTTTGGGAACCGGCTCAGGTTCCGAGATTCACCGCCCCCTGGCGCTCGTCTATATCGGCGGCTTCTTGGTGGCCATCTTCTTCGAGCAACTTGTCTTCCCGATTCTGTA
>DYDC01000064.1:9441-11008 GCA_020718125.1 Methylacidiphilum sp.
TTCTTGGTGGCCATCTTCTTCGAGCAACTTGTCTTCCCGATTCTGTATCATTGGATGACCTCGCTGAAGCAGGAACGTTTCCTGACCGAGACCTCGGCCAGCCACTGAGGCGCTTTGAGACAATTTGAGTGTGGGCCGCCAACTGCAGGGCTGTGGGATGTGATGAGGGATTGAACCCGACCCATGATTCTGTGAAAGATTGAACGTGCATATCCCGGATGGATTCCTTGATGCAAAGACGGCCGCGGCGACGGGCGCGCTGGCGCTGGGCGGCTTGGCGCTGGCGCTACGGCAGGTGCGGGTGCGGTTGCCGCGGCGGCGGGTGCCGCTGATGGGACTGGCGGCGGCTTTTGTGTTCGCGGCGCAGATGTTGAATTTTCCGGTGGCGGGCGGCACCAGCGGGCATCTGGTCGGCGGCGTGCTCGCGGCGGTGTTGCTGGGGCCGAGCGCGGCGGTGGTGGTGATGTCGGCGGTGCTCATCGTGCAGTGCTTCTTGTTTGCCGATGGCGGCGTGCTCGCGCTCGGCGCGAACATTTTCAACATGGCAGTCGTCGGCACGGTGGGTGGATACGGCGTCTATCGCGCGGCGCGGCGGCTGATGCCAGGCTTGCGCGGGCTGGTGTTCGCGTCGGCGTTCGCGGCCTGGTGCAGCACGGTGCTCGCGGCGCTCGGATGCACCGGCGAACTGGCGTGGTCCGGCACCGTGGCGTGGCGCGTCGCGTTTCCCGCGATGGCCAACATCCACATGCTCATCGGGCTGGGCGAGGCGGCGATCACGGCACTGGTGGTGGTCGGCATCGCGCGCGCGCGACCTGAACTGGTCGAAGAAGGCGCGCCGCCGCGGCCGAGTGAGCGTTTCGGAGAAGCGCTTGGCTTCGGCCTGTTGATTTCGCTGGGCCTGGCGCTGCTGGTGTCGCCATTCGCGTGCGAATGGCCGGACGGGCTGGAGCATGTGGCAGAAGCCCTTGGTTTCGACAAGAAGGCGATCGAACAGCCGATGGCGCCGTCGCCGCTCGCCGATTATCAGTGGCCCGGCATGAAGTCGGCCGTATGGGCCACCGCGCTGGCGGGGGCCATCGGGACGGTGGTGGTGTTCGTCCTCGCGTTCGTCCTGGCGCGCGTGCTGGCGCCGAAGTCGAGGGATAAGGCGGCGTCGCAGGCGTAGGCACAAGGCTTGCCTGCAACGCCGCATCGGCTATCATCGCGCCGATGGGTGAGATCAACTGCCTGGCGGTGTTAAAGGCGCTCGGCGAACCGACGCGGATGCGCATCACGCGGTTGTTGCTGAAGCAGTCGCTCGGCGTGAACGACATCTCCGAGCGGCTCGGCGTCTCGCAATACAACGCCTCCAAGCACCTCCGCATCCTGCGCGAGGCCGGCCTGCTGCAAACCGAGAAGCAAGGCAAGCTGCGGCTCTATGGGCTTGCCGCCGAACTCGCCAGCCGTCTGGCCGCGAACAAGAACGCGCTCGAACTGGATTGCTGCACTTTCCGGTTCGACAAGCTGCCGGAGTAATGGGCGCAACTTGACACCCGCGCCAAGTCCCGAAAGGGACGGTCGAGAATAG
>DYDC01000065.1 GCA_020718125.1 Methylacidiphilum sp.
TGGGAGGAGCTCTGGACCCAGAACTAAATCGGGGGCAGTGCGCGGATGCGCCCGCTGCCCTCCTGCGAAAACACGGTGCTGCCGATTGACCGGTCGCTGTTCAAGACGCGGGCGTAATCGGCGAAGGAGGCTGCACGTTCCGCTTGCGTGCATGGCGCGCGGTCTTTAGGCTGGCCGTGTGCTTCTGCTTGACCGCTACATCGTGCGCGAGTTTCTGCTGGCGTTCGGCTATTGCCTGCTGGCGTTTGTGGTTTTGCGGGTGGTGTTCGAGATGTTCGAGACGCTGCGGGATTTCCTCTATTATGGGTCGCCCGCACTGGTGGTGGCGAAGTATTACCTGTTGTTCCTGCCCGATGCGATCACCGTGAGCGCGCCGGTGTCGGTGTTCTTCGGCCTGCTCTTCGCGCTGGTGGCGATGTCGAAAAACAGCGAGTTGATCGCCGTGCGGGCGGCCGGCCGCAGCCTGTTCCGCGCGTGCCTGACCACCATGTTGAGCAGCGTGGTGGTGGCCGCCGTCGTCTTTTCGCTCAATGAACTGCTGGTTCCGGCCTCCAATGAGCAGGCCAAGTATCTGCATGAGCGCGAGCGGATCACGCGCAAGGTCGAAAAAGGCAAGGTGGATGCGCTGCTGGTGGGTGTCCGGATGAACATGACCTACGTCAACCACCGGGAACACCGCACCTGGCGGTTCGGCTCGTTCAACAGCAAAACACTCTCCGGCGAGGACGTCATCATTGACTGGCACCCGACAGGCCAGCCGGAGATGTCGGTGCATGCGCGGTTCGCTTATTGGGTGTATGACCACTGGCTGTTCCAACGAGTGCGGGTGATCCGATATGCTCCAAACCCGGCCGGCCCCGTCAATGTGGTCCAGGAGTGTTTTGAGACTTGGGAGAACCCAGTCTTCAATGACTCGCCGGAGGACATGGAATTGTTCCAGAAGAAGCAGCCTCAGTTCATGACTCTGCCGCAATTGAAGCGTTACCTCGTCCTGCATCCCAAGGAAGAACTGTCGCAAATCCGTTTCAACCTCCAGCAACGCTTCGCTTATCCTTGGACGTGCGTGGTGGCGTGCCTGATGGCCATCCCGCTGGGCGCCGGCACCGGCCGGCGCAGCCCGCTGGTCGGCGTCGCCATGGCCCTGACGTTGTTTGCGATTTACCTGACCATCAACCATTTCACCGCCATCTTCGGCAAGACCGGCAAACTGGACGCGATCCTGGCAGCGTGGATGGCCAACGGCATCTTCACGCTCCTGGGCCTTGTCATGATCTGGCGCGTGCGCTGAACAATCACGCGGCCAGCCGGTGTCGTGTCGGCCGGTTGACTTCCGACGGTTCTGACGCTTAACTCTGCTGCGGTTGACATCGGCTACTTGCGCATCACCGGTTTCAACCAGTTCACCGGCCCGGACACCCGCGAAGCCATCGAGGCGTTGCTGAAAAAAGGCGCGCGCGCCTGGGTGCTCGACCTGCGCGGCAACACTGGCGGCCCGCTCCGCGCCGCGCGCGACGTGGCCGGCCGGTTCCTCGAGCCGATCCAGCCCGCGTTCATCCTCCAACTCGACCAGCCGCCGCAACGCCGTGAGTTCTTCGCCAGCCGTTTCGGCCCGCGCGCGACCGGCCCACTGACTGTCTTGGTGAACACCGGCACCGCGGGCGCGGCCGAGGCGGTCGCCGGCGCGCTGCGCATCGGACGCCGCGCAATGTTGGTGGGCAACAAGACCGCCGGCCACAACCAGGTGCTCCAGTTGATGCCGCTGCCCGGCGGCGCCGGCGCGTTGGTCGAGCGGGGCGAATGCCTGCTGCCCGATGGCGACGGGTTCGGACAGCGCGGCGTCCTGCCCGACGTGATGCTCGAAGCGAACAATGGACCGGTGATCTGGCAGCGGGCGTGGGACACCTCCGCGGCCAACCCCGCCGACGACCGCGTGCTCCAGCGCGCCATCAGCCTCTGCCTGGAAAAACTCGGCCAGCCGCCGCAGTAAGCGTCAACGGGCTGGCGGCAATCCGCTGCTACTTCTTCGCTCCCTTTGCGGGTCGCGGCTTGCGCGGCGGTTTCGAGTCGAGATTCGCCTTGAGATCGTCCTCGGTCAGGCTGGACTGCACGCCACCGGCCGGCACTTCCACCTTGGCGATCCACAGGATGGCATTGAGGACCACTTTGCGGAAATCGTCCTGGCCCCAGTTCTTGTGGAAATGGCCGCCGGTAAAACCGAACCCGCGTCCTCCGTCGCCGCGCTCGCACACCCACATCATGTGCTGGGCTTCGCCCTTCTTGACGGCCTCGCGCACGGCGGGGTTGCCGCTGTGGGCGCCGTCGGGCCGGCTCATGGTGCTCTCCGGCGCGACAGCGGTCAGGATGCCCTTCACGCCTTTCATCCCCTCGCGGAAACGCATGTGTAAATACCATTCGTCATTCATCTTGAACGGCTTGACGCCGCGCGTGACAGGATGGTTCGGCAGTTCCTTGAAGTCGGCCTCCCAATACGGGTTCACCGACCAGTCGATCTCAAAGCAGCCGCCGATCCAGTCCAGAAACTCCTTCTGCCCTTTGTCCTTCGTCGGCTCGCAGGCGTAGTGGACCACGCCGAAACCGACGCCTTTCTTGATCAGCGCGTCGAGCTGTTGCAGGCGGTTCTCCTGCAACGCCGGGTGGCCGACGCCGCCGTTGCTGTAGATCAACACGGCTGCAGCGCCGTCCAGTTCATCCTGCGCGGGCCACTCGCCGCTGAGGTGGTGCGTCAGTTTCACGCCGGGGACGCTGGCGAGGCATTTCTCGAAGAGCAGCACGCCGGCGTTGTGCTCGTGCTCGCCGGGGGCGTGGCTGGGCCGGCCCGCGATGAGCACGATGTTCTTCGGCGCGCCTGCGGCAAATGCAGTTGCGGTTATCGAAGCGACCGCGAGCAATGCCGCACGGCGGGTGATGAGGAAGTTCAGTTTCATGTTGTGTTCTCCGTTAAATCGAATCTGATTTTGCGACGAGCGGCATCGGGGACGATGCCCGCGGCGTCATTATTCATCGCGCGCTCACATCTGCCACGGCTCGCGCTTGGAGCGGCCCAGCAGCGCGTTGGCCGTCGGGTCGTTGAGGATTTCCTCTTTCTCCGGGTTCCAGCGGATCTTGCGGCCCACGGTCATCGCGACCTGGCCGAGGTGACCGAGGCTGGCGGAACGATGCGCGACCTCGGCGGGCGTGATGGTCATCCCGCGGGTCTTGACGCAATCAATGAAGTTGCGGTGATGGCCCGGCGAACGGATGAGATTGATCTCCCCGGCGCCGACGACCTCCTTCAGCAAGCTCTTCGGCTCGGCGTCAATGCCGCTGCGGTCCACCCAAACCCAGCCTTTGTCGCCGATCCAACGCGCGCCCATGCCCTTCGGCTGCTGGCTGGCGTTGGCGACGGTGAGCGTGACGCCGGTGCGGTATTTCGCGGCGAACTTGTAGCCGACCGGCGCGTCCCAGAGGCCTTCCTTCGGCCACTCGGAGTTGATCGGCTCGACCTCGACGGGGCCGGTGGTGTCGTAGCCCAAGCCCCAGTGCGCGATGTCGCCGTGATGGCCGATCCAGTCCATCATCTGGCCGCCGCCAAAGTCGAGCTGCCAGCGCCAGTTCCAGTGCGTGCGGTCGGCTGAATAAGGCGCCCACGGCGACGGGCCGATCCAGAAGTTGTAGTCCAGTTCCGGCGGCGGGTCGCTGAACTCCTGACTGCCGCCGGGTCGGCCGTTGGGCAGGCCGACCTCGACGGTGTGGATCTTGCCGATGCGGCCGTTGCGGACCAGTTCGGCGGCGACGCGGAAGTTGCCGACCGACCGCTGCCACGAGCCGGTCTGCCAGACGCGGCCGTGTTGCTTGAGCGCGTTGACCATCGCGCGGCCCTCGCGCAGGTCGTGCGAGAACGGCTTCTCGCCGTAGATGTCCTTGCCGGCCCGCGCGGCGGCGATGGCGGGGATGGCGTGCCAGTGGTCCGGCGTGGCAAGCGAGATGACGTCAATATCGGCCCGCGCGATCAACTCGCGAAAGTCGCTGTAGGTCTTGCAGTCGCTGTTGCCATACTTCTTGTCCACGCTGGCCTTTGCCTTCTCAAGGCGGCTTGCATCCACGTCGCAGACGGCGACGACCCGCGTGTCGGGCAGGTTCATGAACGAGTTCATGTTGCCGCCGCCCATGTTGCCGACGCCGAGGCAGCCGATGGTAACGCGGTTGCCAGGGGCGACAGCGCCGTGCGCGCGAGCGGGGATGAGGTTGGGGAAACTGAGTCCTGCCGTGGCGGCAGTGGCGACTGTGATGAATTGACGACGGTCGAGTGGACGTGGCGTGGTCATGTTGGCTCTCGTGCTCATAATCGGCAAGAACGCGCGAGTTCTACCACGGTAGCTCGCGACGGTCAAGCTTTGGGAAATACTGGCCCACGCGCCCTGCCTGCGAGGGTTCTTTTCGTGAAGACTTGGCACATCGCCGGGGATGCCATTTGCGCCGCTGGTTGAAACATCGTCACTTGCGTAACAATTTAGGCCGTGGCACGGCTGCTGCCCTTCTCTGAGGCGTCAGCCCGTGGCACAACGGTGCGCCTGGGCGAGACAGAAAACTGAAAACATCAAACCGGAGGAAGTGAACGTGTCAATCGTGAGATGGCATCGGACAGCGGACCCGTTCCAGATGCTGGAGGGCCTGCAACACGAAATGAACCGGCTGTTCAACACGTCGTTGTTCCGGTTCCATGAATTTGGGACGCCGGAGGGCGCGACGTTCTGGACGCCCGCGCTGGATATGCACGAGACCGAGGATGACATGGTTGTCCAGTGCGAACTGCCCGGCATGAAGCTCGATGCAATCAGCGTCAGCCTGCGCGAAAACACCCTCACCGTCGAAGGCGAACGCAAGCAGAGCGCCGAACTCAAGGAAGAGAACTGCTACCGCGTGGAGCGGTGGCATGGGAAATTTCATCGGTCGGTCGAGTTGCCGACGCTCGTGGACGGCGATAAGGTCCATGCGACCTGCGAGAACGGCGCGCTCAAGATCGTCATGCCGAAGCGGCCCGAAGTGAAGCCGAAGCAGATCCAGGTGAAGATCACCTGACCGGCGGCTCGCTGGAGCGAGCGGGACGATCACGATCGCCCGGGTCGTTCGCGGGGACGGCCCGGTCGTTTGGGTCCGGGCGGCTACACGGCAGACGAGAACGGACAACATGAACCTCAACCAGTTCACCGAGAAAGCGCGGGAAGCCCTGCAGAACGCGGAGGCGATAGCCGCGCGTCATCATCACCAGCAACTCGATCCGGAGCACGTGCTCGCGGCGCTGCTGGAGGATGGCGGGGGCCTCGTGCCGCGCCTGCTCCAGCACGCCGGCTGCGAGCCGCGCAACGTCAGCGACGCCGTCGGGCACGCGCTCGACGCGAAGCCGTCCGTCACCGGTCCCGGCGCGGATCAGATCCAAGCCGGCCAGCGGCTGATCCGCCTGCTCGACACCGCCCAGCGCGAGGCGAAGCGGATGAAAGACGACTTCGTCAGCGTCGAGCATTTGCTGCTGGCGCTGGTCGAGGAAGGCCGCCGCGAAACCAGCGGCCGTCTGCTCGGCGAAGCCGGCCTCACGCGCGACAAGCTGATGAAATCGCTTGCCGCCGTCCGTGGCAACCAGCGCGTGACCTCGCCGACGCCGGAGGCGACCTACCAGGCGTTGGAGCGTTACGGTCGCGACCTGACCAAGCTCGCGCAGTCCGGCAAACTCGATCCCGTCATCGGCCGCGACGACGAGATTCGCCGCTGCATCCAGATTCTCTCGCGCCGCACCAAAAACAACCCCGTGCTCATCGGCGACCCCGGCGTCGGCAAGACCGCCATCGTCGAGGGCCTCGCCCAGCGCATCGTCCGCGGCGACGTGCCGGAGGGCTTGAAGGACAAGCGCATCGTTGGCCTTGACATGGGCGCGCTCGTGGCCGGCGCGAAGTTCCGCGGCGAGTTCGAGGAGCGGCTGAAAGCCGTGCTGAAGGAAGTCACGTCGGCAGAGGGCAAGATCATCCTCTTCATAGACGAACTGCACACCGTCGTCGGCGCGGGCCGCGCCGAAGGCTCGATGGACGCCGGCAACATGCTCAAGCCGATGCTTGCCCGCGGCGAACTGCACTGCATCGGCGCCACGACACTGGACGAATACCGCAAGCACATCGAGAAGGACAAGGCGCTGGAGCGCCGCTTCCAGACCGTGCTGGTGGATCAGCCCAACGTCGAGGAGACCATCAGCATCCTGCGCGGCCTGCGCGAGCGTTACGAGGTCCACCACGGCGTGCGCATCAAGGACGCGGCGCTGGTGGCCGCCGCGACGCTCTCCAACCGTTACGTCAGCGACCGGTTCCTGCCGGACAAGGCGATTGACCTCATGGACGAGGCCGCCGCGCGGCTGCGCACCGAGATTGACTCGATGCCGACGGAGCTTGACGAGGTCAGCCGCCGCGTCATGCAACTGGAGATCGAGCGCGAGGCGTTGAAGAAGGAAAAGGACACGGCCTCGCAGGAGAGGCTGAAGGCGCTGGAAAAGGAACTGGCCGATCTCAAGGGCCGCGCGGACACGCTGCGGGCGCAGTGGGACAATGAGAAGAAGTCCATCGGTGGCGCGCGGGCGTTGCGCGAGCAGCTCGAACAGACGCGGCTGGAAGTGGAGAAGGCCGGGCGCGCCTACGACCTCAACAAGCTGGCCGAGTTGAAATACGGCAAGCTGCCGGAGTTGGAGAAAAAGCTCAAAGCGGCCGAGGACGCGCTCGCGAAACAGGGTTCGCGGCTGTTGAAGGAGGAAGTGGACGCCGAGGACGTGGCGCTCATCGTCAGCCGCTGGACCGGCGTGCCGGTGGCGAAGCTGCTCGAAGGCGAGAAGGCGAAGCTCCTGCATCTCGGCGACGACTTGCACCGGCGCGTCATCGGCCAGGACGAGGCAGTGACCGCCGTCGCCGACGCGGTGCTGCGCGCGCGAGCCGGGCTGAAGGACCCGAACCGTCCCATCGGCAGTTTCATCTTCCTCGGCCCGACCGGCGTCGGCAAGACCGAGCTGGCACGGGCGCTGGCGGAGCGCCTGTTCGATGACGAGCACAACATGGTGCGGATTGACATGTCGGAATACATGGAGAAACACACCGTGTCACGGCTCATCGGCGCGCCGCCGGGATACGTCGGGTTCGAGGAAGGCGGCCAGCTCACCGAGGCGGTCCGGCGGCGGCCGTTCGCGGTGATCCTGTTCGACGAGATCGAGAAGGCGCACCACGACGTGTTCAACGTGTTGTTGCAGATTCTCGACGACGGCCGGCTCACGGACGGCCAAGGGCACATCGTGGACTTCAAGAACACGGTCATCATCATGACCAGCAACATCGGCAGCCAGCACATCCTCGACGCGAAGCTCACCAGCGAGCGCGACTACGGGCGAATGCGGGACGACGTGCTCGGCGAGATGCGCCGCCATTTCCGGCCGGAGTTTTTGAACCGCGTGGACGAGGTGCTTGTGTTCCATGCCCTGACACGCGATGATCTCGTGAAGGTCGTGGACATCCAACTCGCGGGCTTCGCGGCGCGGCTGGCCGACCGGCGGATTGCGCTGGAGGTGACCCAAAATGCGAAGAAGCGGCTGGCCGAACTGGGCTATGACCCCGTTTACGGTGCGCGTCCGATCAAGAGAACCATTCAACGCGAGATGGAGGTGCCGCTGTCAAAGAGGTTGCTTGCCGGGGAAGTCGCCGACGGCTCGCGCGTCCGAGTGGACGCCAAGGACGGTGAGTTCGTCTGGAGCAGCCCGAAGCCGGACGAAACCGGGCGGCATGCGACGACGTGAGCGGTTTTTGAAGGAGAAAGAACTATGAAGATGAATTGGAAAATGTGGACAGGCGCGGCTGCCGTGACCGCAGTGATTGCCGGTGCCGCGCTCTATGAAGCGGGCGCTTGCACAAAAGTGGTGGCGGCCGAGCAACCGGCGGCTCCTGCGGCCGTGGATACGGCGCGTTCGTTGAGCGACGCGTTCGCGTGGGTGGCGGACCGGGTCAAACCCGCCGTGGTGAGCATCATCGCCACCAAATACATCACCATGCCGCAGTCGCACCGTTACCTCCATCCGTTCTTCTTCGACTTCGAAAACCAAGGCGAGGACACGCCACGCCGCGGCGGGCGCGGTGGCGAAGGCGCGCGCCGGTTCAAGCAGGAGGGCCTCGGCTCCGGCTTCATCATGGACAAGGACGGTTACATCCTGACGGCCCACCACGTCGTCAAGGGCGTGCATGAGTTGAAGGTGTTTCTCGCCGACAAGCGCCAGTTCGACGCGAAGGTCGTCGGCTCGGACCCGAAGACCGACCTCGCTGTCATTAAGATCGATGGCAAAGACCTGCCAGTGGTCCCTCTCGGTGATTCGCAGTCGTTGCGCGTGGGCGACTGGGTCATCGCCATCGGCAGCCCCTACGGACTGCCGCAGACCGTCACCGCCGGCATCGTGTCCGCCAAGGGCCGCCAGGGCGTCATGGGCCGGGACGGCTACGAGGACTTCATCCAGACCGACGCGGCCATCAACCAGGGAAACTCCGGCGGCCCGCTGGCGAACCTTCGCGGCGAAGTCATCGGCGTCAACGACGCCATCTACAGCGCCAGCGGCGCCAACGCCGGCATCGGCTTCGCCATCCCCTCGGCGATGGTGAAGCAGGTCCTGCCCAGCCTGCGCGCCGGCAAAGCCGTCCAGCGCGGCCAGCTTGGCGTCATCATCCAGGACCTCAACGAAGAACTCGCCCAGCAGTTCGGCGTCAAACAGATCACTGGCGTGCTGGTTTCACAGGTGATGAAAGACTCTGCCGCGGAAAAGGCCGGCATCCAGACCGGCGACGTCATCCTGAAATACAACGGCGACGCCGTCGAGGACGTCAACGACCTGCGCAACCGCGTCGCCGCCACCCCGCCGGGCGGCAAGGCCCCCGTCGAGTTGATCCGCAAAGGCAAGAACGTCACCGTCACCGTCACCGTCGGCGACGCCGCCACGACCACCGCGAGCGCCGCGACAGAGGAAGCTTCGTCGGAGAAGGCTTCGCTCGGCCTTACCGTTTCCAACCTGACCGATGATCTGGCCAAGAAGCTCGGCTACAAGGACGAAAAGGGCGTCGTCGTCACGGACGTGGATGCGAACAGTGCCGCCTACGAGAAGGGAATCCGCGAGGGCGACCTGATCCTGGAGGCCAACAACCAGCCCGTGGCCAACGTCGGCGATTTCGACAAGGCCATCGCCGCGAAGAAGGGCGGCGCGCTGCTGCTGGTCAAGAGCAAGGAAGGCAGCCGTTTCGTCGTCATCAAGGCGAAATGACGCGCCAAAGTGAAATCCGAAAGGCGAAGGCTTGGGACAGGGGCCATCTGGCTGGCCTTGCGCCACACCGAGCCAACGATTCAGTTGCAGCGGGAAGCGTGCGCGTCCTGAGAGCAAGCGATGGCAACCGGCTGTTAAGCGCCACTGCCAGCGGACGCCATCATCTTCCGCGAAACCACAAGCTGCCTCGCCACATCGAAAACTGGTGCGGCCGGTAACAGCAGCGCGACGCCGAACAACGGCCAGTTGAAGCGCATCGGCAGCATCTGCCGCAGCGCAATCTCACCTTCGGCCACGACGCCGAACGCCAGCACGAAATAGCTGGCAACGAACCAGAACCCATTGGCGGACGACGTGTGACGTGGCCCCTCCAAACACGAACTCATCCACTCACGATGTTGTGACTATGGGAACGCCAGAACCTTCCGGGGAGGTTTGAATCCCAAAACTGCTAGGGATTGCCGCTCTGACTGCTTCCCTTGCCCTGCTGGGTAGCCTGCGGAGTCTGGCCATGTTTGCCGGGTGGTGATGGGGGCTTACCAATACTGCCGGGTGGCTTCCACGGCCCGGAGCCGGGCCGATGCGGACCCGACGGCGCGATAAGGACAGGCACAGTTGTGATGGCCGCCGGCGGCTCGGCTTGGGCCGTATTCTCTGCTTCGCGAATGCCCGCCACGAGGCCGTTGCGGAAGGAGATGTGTTTGCCACCTGTGGGCACCTTGCGGTAGCGCGTCTCGGTTACATAGTGGCCATTGATGAGGAAAGTCTGGGTGTAAGGCTCCCGGCGATAGGTGATGTAACTCCAGACCTCTTCCTCGCTCTCCGCTGTCGTCGAGCGGGCGCGCTCGCTGGCATTGCCCAGCGCCGCCTGCACCTGCGCCTGCGTCATGCCGATGAGCACCTCGTGCCGCGCGATGGCAGCCTTCTGCGTCCGCAACATCTCGCGCTTGTGGTCCAACTCCGCGCGCTGTTCGAGCGACAGCGGCTCCAGCGCGTCCACATCCACCCAGCCGCGCACGACCCCCGTTCGGATGAGTGACGAGACGTAAAACCGTTTCTCCGCGTAGCCAACCAGCCACACGCGCTGACCGGCCACCATCGGCGCGAGGATGGTGGATTGGTCGCGCGAGAAGGTCAGCGGCACGCGGCGCAGCGTCTTGAGAGGGATCAGTTTCAGCCCAGCCTCATCCAGGTAGAAGACATCGCTGAACCGGTTCTCCACACCGCGCGCAGCCATCGCGCCAACGACCAACAGCAGCGCGACCGCCCTCCCCCATGTGCGCGAGCGATTCATGACGCGGCAAGGCTACCGTCCACGTCCGGTCATGTCAAACACGCCCCATTAGGCGAAAGGCGACGCCGTCCCGGCCCTCGCATGTCCATTCGTGACCCGCGCGTCGTGTTGGCGTAAAGGCTGGCGCAGCCGTGAACACCGCCCTGAAACCCGCGACGCCCAAGGCCGCCGCGAAGCCGCGCTTCATCTCGAAGCAGGTGCTGGAGGCGCGGCCCTACCACCTCAACCTCACGCCGCCACGCGCGCGAAAAACCACCGTGGTGTGCGGCGGTGTCGAGCAATGCCGGCCCGACTACGAAATCCGCAGGCGATCATTTGGTTCCTCGCTGTTTTCAGTGAGCGGGGAGGCGGA
>DYDC01000066.1 GCA_020718125.1 Methylacidiphilum sp.
GAAGGACGACCCGAAGTGGGCCGCGCGGGCCAAGGCGTTTTCGGCCGCGCCGGCTACCGGCTATTGCAACACCTGAACCGCCGGCCAATCGCGCAATCCCAACCATTTCATGGTCAACGAACCCTTGTTTCTGTGGGGGAAGCGTTGAGGATGGAATGGTTAACCTGTTGAATCTCAAACCGTTCAAGTGTTGCAATAGCTACTGGCTATCGCCCTCCCTAAACGAAGGAGAATTTCAAGCTTTATTCTCCTGCAACGAAGGAGAAAAGCGGTTGTGTTCACACATCCACCACTGGATTGTAGTCGCCGTCGCGGGTTTCGGGCTTTATTCGTTCTTCATCGCCGCGGCGATGGTCTGGAAACATGTGGCCGACCACTCGGCGCTGCGCGGGCCGTTTTGCTTGCGGACCTGGGTGATGACGAGTTGCTGTTCGGGGTCCGCCACGAAGACGCAGCCGGAGAAGGAGCCGTGGCCGAGCGCGCGTGGACTGAACAGCAGGTCATCGGGACGCTTGGAGCCGCAGGGAGCGCCCGCCTTCGGGTGGCGGACCCAGTGGATGCCCATGCCTTCGTCCTCGGTGTGGCCACGGTCGGCGACGCGCACCGGCTCGGGCATGGGTTTGTCGAACGTCTGCGGCGTGATGAACTCCAGCGGGCCGTAGCTGCCGCGGTTGGCGACCCACTGGGCGAGGATGCCAAGTTCCATCGCGGTGAACTCGCCGTCGGAACTGGCGTTGCCGATCGGCACGTCGCCAAAACCGAGCGGGCGAAAGAGGCCTTCATCGTAGAGCCGGACGGCACTCTTGCCGGCGAGAATCCCCATCGCCTTCGCGGCCAGTTCGAATCCCAGGCCGCAGTAGGCATAGCGCGCTGAGGAAATCGGCCAATCGCTGCCAGAGTTCCTCGCGCGTGATACTGGCGATTGGGCCGGGTGGCGCGCCGGTGCGGGCCAGCGTGCGGGTCATGCCGAGCATGCCGCTCTTGGTGGCGGCGTAGTGCACGCGGCCGAACAACGCGCCCTGATGGCCGACCACGGAACTGATGTTGACGATGCGGCCGGATTTCTGGCGCGCCATGATTCGCATCGCCGCCTGCGAGCAGAGGAAGCAACTGGTGAGGTTGGTGCGGATGATGCGGTCCCAGTCGTCAGCCTCGATCTGGAAGATGTCCTTGGGCTGTGACGTGCCGGCGTTGTTCACGAGGATGTCGAGCCGTCCGAAATGCTCCAGCGTCGCCTGAAACAGCCGCTCGACATCGGCGGCTTCACTGGCGTCGGCCTTCACCGCCAGCGCGCGCCGGCCCGGCTCGGTGATTTGTGCCACGACCTCCCGCGCCTGCGTTTCGGCGGAAACGTAATTCACCACAACATCCGCGCCCTGTTCGGCGAGCGCCAGCGCGATGCCGCGTCCCAGCCCGCGTGACGCGCCGGTCACGATGGCCGCCCGTCCTGAAAGGTCGGTCATATCCAAAGCTCCTGTCATGAACCGCTGTGGCCGGAGATTCCGCCACGCCGGCGCCGCCGGGGAAATGGACAAGAATCGCGTTGGTGTGGATGCGGTTAGCGGGGATGTCCGGTTACGACGGCCAGCGGGCTGGGCGAAGTCTTGCCGCTCGCCTCAGGCTCAAGCATAACCGTAATCTTTCGCTGCGGCGGCCCCGAGTTCCTTCACGACCAGTTGGCGGCAATCCACGGTCGTGCCGAGCGTCGCACCGGTGTCGAGGCGGCGGCCTTCGGCGAGGCTCTTCTCGGCGGCTTCGAGCGCCAGCGCGGTGTGGAACCCGAGCGCCATCGGCGTCATCAACACCTCGCGGTCGGCGGCGGTCATCTGGCCGTTGTGTTGGGCGAGAATCTGCTGGTAGAGCCGGCCGGGGCTGCTGATGCCGTAGCCGGTCACGCTGCGGTCTTTCTCGAAGTTGCGGAAGAGAGGATTGACCTCGAAGAGGTCGTCGGCGTGGATTTCGCGCAGGCCGGGCATGTCGAGCGCCAAGTCAATGAGGCCGTCCGAGCAGATCAGCCGGCCCGACTGAACGGTCGTTGCCCATGCTGAATTTGGCAGCGCCCAGCCGGTGATGATGTGGGCCACCGCGCCGGTGTCGAACAGCATCTCCGTGTCCACGAGATCGTAGCCGCGCACGGCGATCGGTCTCAGCGACGGCAGTTTCTGCGAATAACCGACCGCGCGCACCTGCACAGGGACGAGGGAGATGATTTTCATCAGCGCGTCCGCCATGTGCACCGTCAGGAACGACACCGGCGTGTTCTTCTCGGCGAAGTCCGGCGAGGCGAAGAAGCGCGGCGTGTGGTTCGGGTCGGCCACGCTGAGCTTGTCCACCATGTAGAACACGGCGGCTTGGAACTTGCCGTAGCGCCCGCTCTGGAAACGCGCTTCGGCCTCCTTGATGCGCGGGTCTTCGCGCTTGTGGAAGTCCACGCCGAGATAGCGCCCGGTCTTCTTCGCGGCCTGGATCATCGCGTGCGCGTCCTTCAACGTCGCGGCGGTGGGCTTCGGCACGACGACATCGAGGCCGGCGTTCAGCGCGGCTACCGTCGGCGCGCAATGGAGATGGTCGGGCGTGTTGATCTGCACCGCGTCGAGGGCGATTTTCGCCAGCATCTCCCGGTAGTCGGTGAACCGGCGTTCGGCGGGCAGGCCGGCGAGGTCGCCGAACCAGTTGCGGTATTGCTCATTCGGGTCCGCGACGGCGCGGACTTCCAGCAGCGGCGTGAAGCTGCTGCGGAAGTAGAGGTATTGGTAGATTTCGCGCACGACGGAGCCTGCGCCGATGATGCCGAGTCGGAGTTTGGTTTTCATAGAGGAAGACAGGACAAATCCAATTGACTAATCATCGCAACGAACCTGATGAAGTCAGGGAGATCTCAGTCGCGCAAGAACGTCATTAATAAAACGCCGCAAGCTTGGTTCATTCTTACCCGCGAGGAAGAAATCCATTGCACCGACGATTTCTGGGGCAAACTCAATGCCGCCAAGGGTAGGCGGGTGCCCGGCGTCCATGATCGCCTTGGACAAGATGACCTTGTAACGACCTCGCTCGCATTTTCTCCGGCTCAGTTTGGGCCGGGTTCCAACCACGCGAGCGAAAGCATCCAAATCAGCAAGATACCATCGCTCGATGTGCGGATCCGGACAGGCAATTACCGCTCGCGCTTGGAACGGGGGCTGAAGGGCGTTCTGGATCTCCTGCATGGCTTTTGCGAACCTTTTACAGTTCGCATCAATGGCCACAACCAGCAAATCTGGCATAGGACAGGTCTGAGGAGCCATGGTCACACTTCTTTGATAAAGCGCCAATTCCTGCAACACGCGCCCGTGGCCGCCTCGTGCTGAGCGCACCCTCAGGGTAACGGCCTTGCCGATCTGCGCAGCCAACCGCGACAGGAGGGGCTTCAAGAACTCCTCGTGGGCTCGGTCTTCGACGAAAAGATCTGCGGCAATAGCATCACTCATCCAACATCCCCCGAAGCACTAGTCCTTCGAAGAGGCCGTCTTCTTGCGCAGCCGACAACGCTTCTGCAATCTCCGTGTCTTGGAACAGAGGCCCGGTGACATCAAACGGGACCACCTCTGTTCCTTCCAGCCCTTGGCGCACACGCAACAGCGCTATTTCCTTGGGATGTTCGCGGGCCTGCTTCAGCATCGCCCCGCAAAACACGGGTGAGTGAGTGGTCACAATAATCTGTCGTTCGCGTTCGATTGCCAGAGAGCAAAGCAACTGAACGATCAGTTCCAGCCGTCGCGGATGAATCCCGTTCTCAGGCTCCTCGAAAGCCAGCAGACCACCACTCCAAGGATTTACGGCAATCGAACACAGTGCCAGCACCCGTAACGTCCCTTCTGAAATCACCCGCGACGAGAAGTCCATCCCCGCTTGTTTGACGAGGATGTCCAGTGTGCCCCGACGCTTGTCCAAGTCAACGGCAAGGTCCTCTACACTCGGAATCAATGCCCTCAGCGTTCGCTTGACAGCCTCAAAATACTTCGCGTGCTCCGCGCGTAGCCGGTAAAGAAAAGGTGCAATATCCTCTCCGAGCGCTCCTATGTCCCGCACTTCTGCCGGAGGCCGTGCGGAACGCATCGCCACCCGCGGATCCAAATAGTATGTCCGCCACTCCGACAGTTCGTTGCGGCATCGCTCTATCGCACGATATTCCACGCCGCTCAAACGCGGGTCGGACAAAATCGAGTGATTCAACCCCAGTAGCTCCTGGCGAGGATGCGCCGGCTTGCTCTTGCGCCGGATGCGCAGTTGATTCCCGACACGTTCAATTGTCGGATTGCCTTTTAGATCACCCTTGAGCCCCAATGTTGCCAAGTATTCATCCTGCACGGACAATCCGCCCGATCCCGGTTGAATTTGCACGGTCACGCGATACCGAAACTGTTCCTTGGCGATCTGCAAATCCGCCTCTACCTCGAACCGGGCGGAAGGCTGGCTAAGAAAGGCAGGCAGCCCACCGGCTGGAAACGAGAACGCTTCGATTGGATAACCTCGGATAGGTTCGGATAGCGCATCCGACAATGTTCTGCTCGTGCCAAGACGCGACAATGTCTGTAGAGCATCCAAGAGGTTTGATTTGCCTGCTGCGTTCGGGCCAAAAAGAACCGTCAGCCGAGGCAATGCCAGCGACACGCGTGCCAGCGACTTGAATCCTTCAACTTTAAAGTGTTTTAGCATCGAAACCTCTTTGCGGCACAGCGGTCTTCTTTCGTTAAGCGAAGAGTAAAGGGCCGAGCTTGCATTGGCAAGCCGCAGGAAGACTGGCAAACTGCCGCGGTTCGAAGCGCCTTTGAGAAACTGCTGGCTGGCATCGTCATACTCGCATTGAGCCTGTTTGCTTCAAGAGGAACACGGCGAGGAACTCGATGGCTTGGGAAAGCTCGCGGATGGAAATCTGCTCCACGTCGGAGTGGGCGTGGGCGAGGAGGCCGGGGCCGAAGGTGACGACATCCATGCCGGGATATTCCGTGGCGAACAACCGCGCGTCGCAGGAGACGGTCCAGCCGCGAATCGGCTCGTCCTTCCAGATGCCAACGGCTTTCGCGGCGGCGATGGCGTTGCGCATCGTCGGTGAGTTCGGGTCGCTCTCGAATGCCGCGTTGTGGAGTTTCTTGCAGGTGACGCGCACCGCGTCCGCGCCGCGCTCCGGGCGGCCGATGAGCCGCAGGTAGTTCTCCGCGCCGCGCGCGGCGGCGGCCTGCAAACGGCTCGTGACCTCGCGGATGTCGTGCGTCGGCACAAAGCCCTGGCCGCCTTCAAGGACGAGCGCTTCGCCGGCGACGCCAAGCGCGGAAGGCACAATTGCGGACTTCCGGAAGTCCGCAATTTCATTTCCCACCCCTCGCCCAGCTTTGCCCAACTCCAGCCGCACCGGACCGCCGGCGAGCGATTCGATCTTGGCGCGCGAGCGGACGAGGCTGCGGACGATATGCGACATCTTGGTGATGGCGCCGTCGCGTTCGCGGATGGAACCCATGTGGCCGGTCGCGCCGTGGACGGTCACGGCGAACGCCGCGCCGTCGCGCCGGAAATCGTAGTGCCGCGTCACCATCGGCTTGCCCGTCGAGGGATCGTTGACATTGGTCTTGTCGCCATAGAGGCCGGTGTATTCGGCGACCGCCGCCTCCAGGCAGTCGCGGACGAGCATCTCCGTTGCTCTTTGGCGTCCAGAATGTGGGAGGGGCCTCAGCGCCCCGACGGGCTCAGATATTGCGGTGCCAGCGGTCGGGGCGCTGAGGCCCCTCCCACATTCAAGCTGTGCCTCGGCGCGCGCACCCATCTTGTCCGGCGCCGGGTCGAAGCGGATGACGAAGCTGACTTCACCGCAGATGCGGCTGGGATGTTCGCCGTAGCCGCCGATGATGCCGTGGCAGGTCTGGACGGGTCGCTGCGGGAAAAGGTCGTGGCGGCTCTCGGCACGGATGGCCGCGCCTTCCTTCTCCAGTTCCTCGTTGATGAACGCCGCCATCTCGAAGAGCGACGCGCCTGGCGCTTTCAACTCCGCGCGATACCAGACCGCGCCGCGGTTGGCGGGGTGGAGTTTGAGGCTGGTGATTTCGCCGATGAGGATCGAGTCGTAGAGATTCTTCAGGTCGCGGTCGAGCGCCAGCGAGAGCGAGCCGTTGCCGCCGGTCTCCTCCTCGATGACCAGCATCGCGACGACGTTGCGTTTCCAGCGCAGGCCGGCGTCGCGCATGACTTCGGAAAGGATATGGAGCGCGGCGATGATGCCGACGACGGAGCCTTTGTCGTCGCAGGAGCCGCGGCCGAAAACGATGTCGCCTTTCACGCGCGGCGGGAAGTAGGGCGCAACGACGTCCACGTGGGCATTGACCGCGACGTTCCGGCCCGCGCCCTCGCCGGAACCGTGGATGACGTAGAGCAGGTTGTGGCGGCCCGCGTAGGTTTCCTCGGACGTGAGGCCGCCGGGACGATCCTTCGTTTTCGTGAAGTGCAGCAACGAGTAATGGTGGTGATTCTTGATGGCGGGGTTGATGGGCCGCCGCTCGGCGCGCGCACCGGTGAAACTCAGCTTGCCGAGTTCGCGCTCCAGGATGCCAAAGGTCTTGTCCTCGGCGGCGCGCATGACGGACACGTCGCCGTTCGGCGTCGTGTCTATGCGGCAAAGCTCGACCAGCAGGTCGCGCATCCGTTTCTGGAAGTCCGGCGATTTCGCGCGGCGACGGATGGCTGCGAGCACGGCTTTTGCGTTGGGTTTCTTGGGCATGTCAGGAGACCTTGCGGACGACGCCGAGTTTGCCGATGAGGACATACACCGACAACAGCGCGAGCGGATACATGCAGGCGCAGGCGATGAAGATGGGGGTGAAGCCGTAGTTGTCCACGATCTTGCCGATGTAAAGCTGCGAGAGCGCGCCCATGAGCGAGCCGAGGGCGCCGCCGAGGCCGGTGACGGTGCCGACGGTGCTCTTTGGGAACACCTCGGCGGGCAGGATGATGTTGCCCCAGCCCGCGTGGCAGAACATCATGCCGGCCACGATGACCAGCGCCAGCACGGGGTTGGTCGCTTGCGGCACAATCAGGCAGAACACCAGCATCAGGCAGGTCATCAATCCCATCGTGAGCTTGCGGGCGGAGTTCAGTTCCCAGCCACGGCTGATGAGCCAGCGCGGCATGGCGCCGCTGAATACGTTGCCCAGCGCGGCGACGGCATACGGGATCCAGACGAACATCCCGATCTCCTTGAGGTTGAACCCGTGCTTTTGCTGGAAGTAGAGCGGGATCCAGAAGAGCAGGAAGTAGCTGATCGGGTCGATCAACGCGCGCACGAGCACGCAGCCCCACGTTTCCTTCATCGCCAGCAGCCGCGACAACGGCGCGGGCTTTTCGTTTCCACTGTCCTGCGGCTGATCGGAGAGGATCAACTGCCGCTCTTCCTCGCTGATGCGCGGATGGTCCTTCGGCAGCTTGTAGAGCACCCACCAGCCGGCGACCCAGACGAAGCCGAGCGCGCCGGTGATCAGGAACGCCGCGCGCCAGCCCCACTCCACCGCGATGACCGACACGATCGGCGCGGCGGCCATCGAGCCGAACGCGGTGCCGGCGTTGAAGATGCCGATGGCCAGCGCCCGGTCGCGCATCGGGAACCATTCGCTGACCGCGCGCACGCCGCCGGTGAAGCTGCCCGGCTCGAACACGCCGAGCAGGAAGCGGAAGAATGAGAACTGGCCGACCGAGGCGGCAAAGATGTGGAGCATGTTGGCCAGCGACCAGCCGGCGACGAAAATGGTGAAGCCCTTGCGCGTGCCGATGAAGTCAACGATGCGACCGCTGACGGCATACATGACGCCGTAACTGGCCAGGAACCACGCGTTGATCTTGCCGTAATCGGCGTTGTTGAGGCTGAGCTCCTTCTTGATTGTGTCAATGAGCACCGAGAGCGTCTGGCGGTCGAGATAGTTCAGCGCCGACGCGAGGCAGAGCAAGATGGCGATATACCAGCGCAGGTGGGGAATCGGTCGTTTGGTCATGCCCTGCTTTTCTACGCGAAAACCCTCCCGCATTTCAACCACGAAACTGACCGGATTGCCACAAACGCGCTCAAACGGTGCTTGCGTTCGCGAAGCGTTCTCCCCCTAAATTGCCGCAATGAGCAGCGCGGACATTCCCAAAGCATACGAAGCGAAGCTGGTCGAAGATAAGTGGTATCAAGACTGGCTCGCGAAGGGTCACTTCACGGCGGACCCGAAGTCGGCCAAGCCGCCGTATTGCATCGTCATCCCGCCGCCGAACGTCACCGGCGTCCTGACGATGGGCCACGTGCTCAACAACTCCCTCCAGGACATCCTCTGCCGTCGCAAGCGCATGCAGGGCTTCGAGGTGCTCTGGCTGCCCGGCGCCGACCACGCCGGCATCGCCACGCAGACCGTTGTGGAGAAGACGCTCCGCAAGCAAGGCATCAAGCACCCGCGCCAGCAGTTCGGACGCGAGGGCCTCGTCGCGAAGATCTGGGAATGGAAGGAGAAACACGGCGGCATCATCATCCAGCAGCTCAAGAAACTCGGCTGCTCGTGCGACTGGACGCGCGAACGGTTCACGATGGACGAGGGCTACAGCCGGGCCGTCCTCCACGCCTTCGTCGCGCTCTACAAGAAGGGCCTCATCTATCGCGGCAAGCGGATGGTCAACTGGTGCCCGGTGTCGCAGACCACGCTCAGCGACGAAGAAGTCATCATGAAGGAAGTGCAGGGCGAGCTGTGGCACTTCAAGTATCCACTGGTCATGAAGAGCGGCAAGATCAGCCGGGCCGAGTCGGTGGTCGTCGCCACGACGCGGCCGGAGACGATGCTCGGCGACGAGGCGGTGGCGGTGAACCCGCGCGACGAACGTTACAAGGAACTCATCGGCCGCCGGGTGTTGCTCCCCATCCAGAACAAGCAGATCCCCATCATCGCCGACGAGTTGGTGGACCCGAAATTCGGCACCGGCTGCGTGAAGGTGACGCCCGCGCACGACCCCGCCGACTACGAGATGGCCCAGCGCCACAAGCTGCCGCTGACCGTCGTGATCGGCCCGGACGGCAAGATGACCGGGGCCGCCGGCGAGGAGTTCGAGGACCTCGACCGGTTCGAGTGCCGCGAGAAGGCGCTCGAACAGTTGCGCGAGGACGGGATGCTGCTGAAGACCGAGCCTTACACGCACAACGTCGGCTACAGCGAACGCGCCGACGTGCCAATCGAGCCGATGGTGAGCGAGCAGTGGTTCATGAAGTATCCGCAGGTCGAGCAGTCGCTCGCCGCGGTCGAGAAAGGCGAGGTCAAGTTCTGGCCCGACCGCTGGACCAAGACCTACTCACACTGGCTTGGCAACATCCGCGACTGGGCCATCAGCCGCCAGCTTTGGTGGGGACATCGCATCCCCGTCTGGTATCACAAGCAAACCGGCGAAGTGCATTGCTCCGTTGCCGGCCCCGCCGACCCGCAGAACTGGGATCAGGATTCCGATGTGCTCGACACGTGGGCGTCGTCGTGGCTCTGGCCGTTCGCGACGATGGGACGCTGGCCGGACGAGAAGAGCGACACGCTCCAGCGGTTCTACCCCACGAGCGACCTCGTGACCGGGCCGGACATCATCTTCTTCTGGGTCGCGCGCATGATCATGGCCGGCTACGAGTTCATGGGCCGGAAGCCGTTCTCGAACGTCTATTTCACCGGCATCATTCGCGACGCGCTTGGCCGCAAAATGTCCAAGAGCCTCGGCAACTCGCCCGACCCGCTCGACCTCATCGCCCAATACGGCGCCGACGGCCTGCGTTACGGCCTGATGCTCATCGCGCCGCAAGGCTCCGACATCCTGTTCGCCGAGGAGCGGATGGAGGTCGGCCGCAACTTCTGCAACAAACTCTGGAACGCCGCCCGCCTCCGCCAGATGCAGCACGTCGCGGGCGGCCCGGTGAAGCGCGAGCTGCTCTCCTCCGACGACCATCACGTCCTCGCGAAGCTCGACGACTGCATCCTTGAGGTCAGCGGCGCGCTCGATCGGTTCGAGTTCAATCAGGCCGCGCAGTCGCTCTACGGTTTCTTCCGGGGCGAATACTGCGACTGGTATCTGGAGGTGGCGAAGTCGGCGCTGCAAGGCGCTGACGCGGCGCCCAAGGCCAACGCCTGCGCAGTGATGGACACGGTGCTCTCCAACATCTTGCGGCTGCTGCATCCGTTCGCGCCGTTCATCACCGAGGAACTCTGGCACGGCCTCGGCTTCGCGCAGGGCCAGACCATCCAGTTCGCTGAGTGGCCGAAGCCGACGGGCTTGGGCGACGCGTCGGTGGTGGATTGGGTCTCGAAGAAATACGCACTCATCGTCGCCGGTCGCAATCTCCGCGCGGAAAAGAAAATCGCGCCAGGCAAGAAAGCCAGCTTCAAGGTCCAAGCGAAGACGCCGGACATTGCCTCGCAGCTTCAGAAAGAACTGCCGACACTGCGCATCCTGCTCAACGCCGGGCAGATCGAATTCGTCGGCGCGGATTTTCAGCCGCCGACCGGCATGCCCGCCGCCGTCGCGGAACTTGGCTCGGTCTTCATGCCGCTCGAAGGTTTGGTGGATCCCGCCGCCGAGCGCAAGCGCATCGAAGCGCAACTCATCAAGATCGCCGCTGAGATCGCCGGTGTGGACAAGAAGCTGGCCGACGAAAGCTTTGTCTCCAAAGCGCCCCCCGCGGTGGTCGAGAAGCAGCGCGCCCGCCGCGCCGAGTTGCAGCGCCAGCAGACGGAATTGCAGAAACTCATCGGCTAGTCAGCCAAGCCTTTCTGACACTGGCCAGGAACAAGACAACCGCGCATCGGCAACCGTCCGACGGGCCGGTGTCGGATGCATCTCTGCCCCCCATGGGCGCAACTTGACACACGCACCACGATCAAGTCCCAGAGGGACGGACGAGA
>DYDC01000067.1 GCA_020718125.1 Methylacidiphilum sp.
CCAGCAAGGGCCGGTAGCCGAAGCGGGCGAGCCATTGTTCGGGCAGGGCGGCGACGGCAGCGGCGAGGGCTTGGGAGGCGAGGTTGGGTTCGTGCGCCTCATCGAGCACCAGGAAGCGGGCGTTATTGACGATGAGCTTGAGGCGCTGGGCGCGGGTGAGAGGGTCCCATCCGATGAAGTCGTCGCGATCCTTCAGGCAGAGGGCGCTGGAGCACCAGAGCGAGAGGGCGACCCACTGGCCGTCGCGGACGAGGACTTGGCGGAGAGCGTCGCCGCTGGGGGCGCGGGGGCCGAGGAAGTGTTGTTGGTGGAGGAGTTGATCGAAGCGGTGGCAGTCGGCGGGTTCGGTGATGAGCAGGACCTGGAGGCAGCCGGTGTTCGATGGGGTGGAGCCAGTCGAGATAGATTTCATCGCGCCGATAGCATGGGGCATGAGCGGCTCTTTGTCTAGCCACAAATGCAGTTCCTTCCGCTCACGTCTGTTGCAACTTAGAAAGACTGAATTCTGGTGTGCTGGAAACCGCGCGTTTTTGCCGCCTTGACGGCACGCGGCACGCTGAAGTAATCTGCGCGCGTGCTTGAACGAGAATCAAAGGATGAATGCGGTAATGAACAACAACGCAGGGCTATAGCCGCTGCCTACCGCATCCTCCGATCACCGAGCGCAGCGAGGTTACCCTTGGAGCGCCCATCTTGTTTCTTGCGGCGATTCAACCGAGGTGAACTATGGAAACGCAAAAGTTGGCTAACGCTACTGTCATCAAGCTGATCGAACGGATTGATTCTCTCACGTCTCGCGAGGTCGAGACGGCCCTCCAAGGAGTCGTGGCCGGCGGGGCGCGCAACATCATTTGTGACTTCACGGCGACCAAGTATATCTCCAGCGCCGGACTGCGCGTGCTCCTGGTCGTCGCCAAGGCGCTCAAGAAGTCCGGGGGGCAGTTGCTGATCGTGTGTGCCAAGACCGGATATGTCTATGAAGTGCTGGAGACGTCCGGATTTCTCAACATCATTCCGGTGTTCGGCTCCGTCCAAGAAGCCGCCAGCAACGCGGCCTAATCCCTGATCCTCCCCGTCCCATGAAAACCACTGTCGCCGACGTCGTCATGAAGTTTCTGGAATCCGAGGGTGTGGAATACATCTTCGGGATTCCGGGCACCACCATCGTGCCGCTGCTGGCCGCCACGAACCGCAACAAGGCCGTCCGGCCCATCCTGGCCAAGCACGAGGAGGGCGCGGCCTTCATGGCGGACGGTTACGCGCGCGTCACGGGCCGCTTTGGCGCCTGCTTCGCCACGTCCGGCCCCGGCGCGACCAACCTCATGACCGGCGTGGCCAACGCCTACATGGACAACGTGCCAATCCTCGTCCTCACAGGCCAGGTCGAGACTTCCGTCTATGGCAAAGGCGCTTTTCAAGATTCGTCCAAGGAGGGCGTGGATTCGGTGAAGATGTTCGAGCCGATCACGAAGCACTCGAGCATGATCATCTCGAAGCACAAGGCGGTCGAGGATTTGCAGGAGGCGCTGCGCAAAGCCATGACCGGCAAGAAAGGCCCGGTCCATCTCAGCCTGCCCAAGGACATTCAAACCGCCGAGGTCGAATTCGACGCCGCGGCCACGTCCGCCTGTCATGTGCCGGCGGAATACTTCGACCGGCGGCTGGTGATTGACGCCGCCGAACAACTCGTGCAGGCCAAGCACCCCGTCATGCTGGTCGGCTCCGGGGCCGTTTCCTCCGGTGCTTGCGAGGATCTCAAGGAACTCGCGGAGATGTTGAACGTGCCCGTCGCGACCACGCCCAAGGCCAAAGGCGCGTTTCCTGAAGACCACCCGCTCGCGCTGGGCGTGCTGGGGTTGTGCGGCTCGCCGCTGGCGGCAAGCTACCTCGAATCCGGCCAGACCGACGTGCTTCTGGTCGTGGGCGCGAGCTTGAACCAGATGACCACCATGTCATGGGACCCGCGTCTGGTGCCATCGAAGTGCCTCATCCACGTCAACATTGATCCCGCGGAGATGGGCAAGAACTACCGCACGCAAATTGCGCTGGTGGGCGACGCCCGCACCGTTGTCAACGAAATCACATTCCGTGTGCTGCGCCACATCACCACCGGCCAGATGCAATGCGACGATCGCGTGAAAGCCTTGGCGCAACTTCGGGCCAAAGTGGGCACGTGTCTCGATCCGGCAAAGCTCGATTCCGAGAGCGTGCCGCTCAAGCCCCAGCGTATCATTCGCGAGCTGCAAGAGACGTTGCCGGAGGATGCGATTCTGTTTGTGGACGTGGGCAACTCGATCAACTGGGTGACCCACTACATGAAGTTCCGCCGGCCCGGTTCGGTCATCACGCCGTTCGGCATGCTCTCGATGGGTTACGGCATCTCGGCGGCGGTCGGCGGCAAGCTTGGGGCTGGCAAGCGGCCCGTGGTCTGCCTCGCCGGTGACGGCTGCTTTCTCATGAACGGCATGGAAATCGCCACCGCGGTCCACAACGACATCCCGGTGGTTTACATCATCCTGAACAACCAAAAGCTCGGCCTGGTTCACGATCTGCAGACCTTCAGCCTCGGCCAGAATACCGTCGCGACGCGGTTCCCGAAGATCAACGCGGCGAAAGTCGCGGAAGGTCTGGGCGCCGTGGGCCACACCGTGGAGAAACCCGGCGAACTGAAGCGGCTTTTGCCGGAGGCGATCGCTTCGGGCAAGACCACCGTCATTGACTGCATCATTGATCCCAGTGAGGTGCCGCCGCTTTCGCCTTTCGTGGAGGGCGCGAAGCGATTCCTCCAACATTTGGACTGAGCGGCGTCGAGATAAAGTCTGCCAAACAAGAAAAGGAGTCTGACCATGACAACGCAAACGTTCCCGTTCTTCATCCCCCCGGTCAATCTGATGGGCATCGGCTGCCACCATGAGATCGGCAAGCGCGCCAGGATTCTCGGCATGACCAAGCCCCTGCTGGTCACCGACAAAGGCGTCGTGCAGACCGGCATGTGCGAACAGATTTGCGCCTTGCTCCGCGCGGAAGGTCTCAAGCCGGTCGTGTTCGACGAGACCGTTCCCAACCCGACCGACACCAACGTCGCGTCCGGCGTGAAGGTCTATAAGAAGAACGGCTGCGATTCCATCATCACCTTGGGCGGAGGCAGCCCGCACGATTGCGGCAAAGGCATCGGCTTGGTGGTCAGCAACGGCGGCGCCATTCACGACTATGAGGGCCTCGACAAATCCACCAAACCGTTGCCGCCCTACATCGCCGTCAACACCACCTCCGGCACCGCCAGTGAGATGACGCGATTCTGCATCATCACCGACACCCGCCGGAAGGTGAAGATGGCCATCGTGGATTGGCGCGTGACGCCCACGCTGTCGGTGGACGATCCGATGTTGATGGCCGGCATGCCGCCGAAACTCACCGCCGCCACCGGCATGGACGCGCTCACGCACGCCGTGGAGGCTTACGTTTCCACCATCGCCTCGCCGATCACCGACGCCTGCGCGCTCAAGGCCATCGAGTTGATCGCCACCAGCCTGCGCGCGGCGGTCGCCAACGGCAAAGACATGGCCGCCCGCGACGCGATGACCTACGCGGAGTTCCTGGCCGGCATGGCGTTCAACAACGCGAGCCTCGGCTACGTCCACGCGATGGCGCACCAGCTCGGCGGGTTCTACGATCTGCCGCACGGCGTCTGCAACGCCATCCTCCTGCCGCACGTGGAGCGGTTCAACCTGATCGCGAAGGTGGACCGTTTCGTCGCCATCGCCAAGACGATGGGCGAGCCGGTGGACGGCCTCTCCCCGCGCGCCGCAGCCGAACGCGCGTTGGAAGCCATCAAGCAACTCTCCGCCGACGTTGGCATTCCCGCCGGACTGGCGGAGCTGGGCGTCAAGGAAAAGGACTTCCCGCTGATGGCCGAAAACGCCATGAAGGACGCCTGCAGCTTCACCAACCCGCGGCTGGCCACGCTTCAGGACATCGTTCAAATCTACAAGAACGCCCTTTGACCGTTGGCCCGGCGTGATGCGGGTCGGTCGCGTGGGTTATGAATACAGACCTGCTGGTCAATGTTCCTCTGTTTCGCGGACTGCCAGCCAGCGAGTTGGAACACCTCGCCGACACGCTGCGTGTGCTCGATGTGTTGCCGGGCACCGTGCTCTTCCAAGAGGAGGAGGTCGGCAACGAGTTGTTTATCGTGATCACCGGTCAGATCGAGGTGGCCAAGGGGATGAACACGCCTGAAGAAAAAATCCTCAAGACCATTGGACCGGGCGAATACGTCGGTGAAATGAGCCTGCTGATGCCGCAGGGGCATCGTTCCGCCGGCGCCCGGGCGAAAGACCGCGCCCGGTTGTGGGTGATGACCCGCGCTGATTTTGACGGGCTTCTCCATCGTCAACCGCGCCTGGCATACAACATGGTTAAGGTGTTGAGTGAACGGCTGGCCGATTCCGACACGGTTGCGTTCCGGGATCTGGTCGAGAAGAACCGCCAGCTTCAGAAGGCTTATGATGAATTGAAGGCTGCTCAAGCGCAGATCATTGAAAAGGAACGTCTCGAACGGGAGCTTCAGGTTGCCGCCGGGATCCAGACTTCGATCCTGCCTCGCACACTGCCGAAGATCGCCGGTTTCGAATTCGGCGCTCACATGGACCCGGCGCGCGTTGTCGGCGGCGATTTCTATGACGTGTTCCCGCTTGACGATGACCGCATCGGGGTGTTGATCGGCGACGTGGCGGACAAGGGAGTGCCGTCGGCGCTGTTCATGGCCCGGACCCATGCGCTGATCACCTCCGAAGCGTTGCGTGGCGGAGCGCCCGGCGCGGTGCTGCGGCACGTCAACCAGTATCTGACGCACCTCGAACAGACCGATCTGTTCGTGACTGTCATCTATGGCATTCTGGATCGCCGCACGGGGGAATTAGCTTTTGCCCGTGCCGGGCACGAGCTTCCGCTTCTGGTGAATGCCAGTGGAACAGTCACCGAACTTCCGCACGACCGGGGCATGCCGATAGGCGTGTTCCCGGAGTTTGATCTCGACGAACAGTCCGTCAGGCTGGTTCCCGGCGACACGCTCTTGCTTTACACGGACGGGCTGAACGACTGCCGCGGCCCCCAAGGGGAGAGCTTTGGCCGCGAACGTCTCCACAAGGCGTTCCGAGACATGGCTGGCAAGGAAGCCCAGGCCACCTGCGACACGCTGGTGAAGACCCTGATGGCCTATTGCGGCGGCGCGGACCAGGATGATGACGTGACATTGGTGTCCATCCACGCCGTGGGCAGCGAAGATGGTGGAGGCGGCGGGGATTGAAGCCGGCGCGACTTCCAAACGCACGCCGAGGGCCGCCACAAACTCGTCCACGGCGCGCTTCACACCCGCGGTCGAAGGGTGATTGCGGCCATAGTCGTGGCCGCACAGCGGGCCTCCGGGCTTCACCTGTGGCATAAATCCCGTCGCACGCCGTCGTAGCTGTGGTCTCCGCCACTGAAAACATGATCCAAGCTGCCGTCCGGAACCTGGGCGGCGGCCGAGACGCTATCGGCTCGAACCACGCGCCGCTGATCGGAGGCAAAACGCGTCGCGCTCATCGTCTTCTGGTAGCAGGCATCCCCGTAATCCTTGGGCTGGCTGTTTGCCGATCCGCCCCAGGCTGGATGATCTGGCGCAGTTTTCGGGCTGGAACCGTGGATGCAGCGAGCCTAGCATACCGAGACTTCAACGCAGACCGGGATTCAATGTGAGTGGATTCTTCTACAACCTCGGACGCCATGTTGGGCGTGCCGCCGTGCCGACCATCCGCAAGTCCAAGTGGATCTGGGACGGTCTGACCGGCACTGAGGAAGAGGCGATACGAGCCGAGGCGGCCTTCGGCAGCGCGCTGGCCCTCGAAGTGCGGGCCGCCACGAAGTCGGCAAACGACCTGGAGATTACGGCCTTGCTCGGCGGTGTGTGCGGCCGGTTGAGCGGCTGTGTGCGGAACAAACGCCGCGCCTTCCGCTGCGAGGCGCTCCGCGACGATTCCCCGAACGCGATGGCGCTGCCCGGCGGCTTTATCTTCGTCACTGACGCGCTGGTGGAGTTGTGCGGGCGGAACGAGGCGGAACTGGCTTTTGTCATCGGACACGAGATGGCGCACATCATCCGCGAGCACGCATGGAACCGGATGATGAAAGAGGCCGCCTCCGGTGTCCTCTCTCGCGCCGTCTCGGTGATCGCTGCGCGGGCCGGGCCGTTGGGCGGCTGGTTGCGTGAGAAAGGCATGGCACTCCTCCAGAGCGCCTACTCGCGGGACAACGAACAGGACGCGGATGAACTCGGACTTCGGTTGGCTGCGGCTGCCGGGTTTGCCCCCGGTGGCGCCATCGCGTTGCTGCAACGCATCGGGCAGCTCGGCCAGCAGCACGCCGAGCTTGGCCAGTATTTTGCCTCCCATCCCTCGCCCAAGGAACGGAAGGCCCGTCTGGAAGCACTTTGCCGGCAATTGGCGAAGTGACGCGCCGCTTGCAAGCGCCGCCATTCCGGCCAATCATCCCCGACGATGCCGGACGAGAAAGACAACCCGCCGCGGATCACGCCTGAGTTACTGCGTGACCTCGGCGATTGGCGCGCGACAAAGGAAGGCCGCTCCCTGGCGGAGTCCGGTTGCGTCTTGGGCGTCGAGTTCAACCCGCCGTTGCTGCAAGGCATGGTGCGCGTGGGCGGCACGACCGTGCGGGCGCGGCTGAAGATCGCGCCGGGCGTCTTTGGCATCGAGAACCTGTGCAGTTGCCGCCAGGCGCAACGTGAGGGCACGATCTGCTCGCACGTCGTCGCGCTGGTCCATGCGTATCTGAACCGGGACAAGCCGCGTCCTGCCGCGCCCATCGCACAACCTGTCCCCGACGCCACGCCTGCGTCTTCGCCTGCGGTGGCCGGACCGAAGCTCAAGCGCGTTTCCCGCGAGGACGCGCCGCCGGCGAGCCAGAGTCTGGATCTGTCGGTCGCGCTGCCGGTTGATTTTCCAAAAGCGTGGCGCAGCGGGGCGATGACTGTGTTCTTGAAAGGCAGCATCAACGGCGGGCCGTCCAAGCCCCTCGATGCGGTGCCGCATCAGCCCGCCGCGCCCTATGTCGTCAGCGACGCGGACGAACAGCTCGTCGCGGCGGTCGAGAGAATCAGCGGCGGTTCAGCCGGCATGTGGCAGCTCGGCGCAAAGGATTTCGACGCGTTCTTTGCCGCGCTGTCGGGCCAGCCGCGCGTTACGCGCGGCACGCAGAGCAAGCTCGACGTGCGAGGTGGTGAGGCGCGGCCGAAGCTGTTCCTCGATCTACAGCCTTCGGGTGAGTTGAAGTTGCGCCTCGCGGAGGTGACGACGCGGACAGGCGAAGCGCTGGGCGCATGGGTGTTCGATGGCGCGGTGCTGGAACGGGCGAACCCATTGCCGCCGGCGTATCAGGCGCTTGCGCGGGGCGAGATGACGCTGTCGCGCGAACAGTTCGCGCGGTTCTACGAGCGCGAGCTGCCGGCGCTGGAAGAGCACGCCGAGTTGGTGATGAACGACACTTTCGCGCAGCTCCAGTTTGCTCCGCGCGCGCCGCGCATCCGCGCCACGCTGGAGGGCGCGCTGATGGGACTGACGGTGCAACTCGAAGCGACCTACGACGACAAAGCCTTTCCGCTTCGCGGCCAGCCATGCGCGGGCGCCGAACCGAAGCGCGAGTGGTTCCCCGATGCGTCGCATCCGCTGCATTACTGGACCCGCGACATCGCGGCGGAGCAGCGCGCGCAAAAGCAGGCGCTCGCGGCGGGATTCCAGCCGGGCGAACGATGGCCGGAGCTTTACGCGCTCGTTGGCGAGAACCGCGTCGGCCATTTCCTCGCCAACACGCTGCGCCAGTGGCGGGCGTGGTGGGACGTCGTCTTTGGCGAGCGGATGACCTCGTTCTTCAATCGCTGCGAGGTCATCGAGCCGGAGGTGGCAGTCACGTCGTCGGGTGAGGACTGGCTTGCGGTGGACGTGCAGTTCAAACAAGCCAGCGGCGCGGCGGCGCTGTCGCTCGCGGAGGTGCGGCGGATGCTGCAACGCGGCGTGTCGCACGAGCGGCTGGAGGACGGCCGCATCGCGCTGGTGCCGACGGCGGCCGTGGAGGAGTTGCAGGAAGTCATCTACGACTGCCAGGCCAGCCAGGCGGGCGGGGGATTGAAGGTGAACCGCCGCTTCGGCGCCTATCTCGACGAAGCGTTGCGCGACGGGCCGTGGACGATCTCGCCGCGCTCGAACTGGCAGCCGCCTGCGCGCCTCCAGACGATGCGCGAGCTGGCCATGCCCGACCGGTTCCGCCAACTGCTCCGGCCTTATCAGACGACAGGCGTGAACTGGCTGCGCTTTCTCGGCGAGAACGGGCTGGCCGGCGTTCTTGCCGACGAGATGGGCCTCGGCAAGACGTTGCAGGCGCTCGTTTATCTCTCGTTGCGGAAGCCGGCAAGCGCGGGAGGCAAACCATCGCTGGTCATCTGCCCGACGAGCATCGTCACAAACTGGCAGGCAGAGGCGGCCCGGTTCACGCCGGAGTTGCGGACGCTCGTGCTGCACGGGTCGAAGCGGCACGCCTCGTTTGCGACGATTGGCGGGCACGATCTGGTCATCACCAGCTACGCGCTGCTGCGGCGCGACGTGGAGCAATACGCGGCGCTGGAGTTCGACACGGTCATCCTCGACGAGGCGCAGCACATCAAGAACCGTTTCAGCCAGAACGCGCAGGCGGCGAAGTCGCTGCAAGCGGCGCGGCGGTTCGTGCTGACCGGCACGCCGATGGAAAACTCGCTTTACGATCTCTGGAGCATCTTTGATTTCCTGATGCCCGGCTACCTCGGTCCGGCGGCGGAGTTCCGCGACCGCTACGAGACACCGATTGCGAAGGACGGCGACGAGGCCGCGCTGCGCCGGCTGCGGCAGCGGCTGCGGCCTTTCGTGCTGCGGCGCATGAAGACCGAGGTGGCGCGCGATCTGCCGGCGAAGATCGAACAGGTCACGCTTTGCGAGATGACCGACGAACAGAAGGCGGTCTATCAGGCGCTCCTCGACCATGGCCGGCGCGAGGTCTTCGAGCACGCCGGCCAGGGCGGCGAAGCGCAGCGGCGCTTCGCCGTGCTGACGGCGCTGATGCGGTTGCGGCAGGCGTGTTGCCATCTCGATCTGCTGCCCGTCGTCGAAAACAGAGCGTGGCGCGAGCCGTCGGCGAAGCTGGAGATGGGGCTGGAGTTGATCGAGGAAGCGCGCGACGGCGGGCATCGCGTGCTGGTGTTCAGCCAGTTTGTGCGGTTGCTGAAGCTGGTCGAGGCGGCCTTGCGCGAGCGGGAGGTCCCGTTCTGCCACCTCGACGGCAGCACGGTGGACCGTGCGGGCGAAGTGCGGCGGTTCCAGAACTCGCCGGACATCCCGGTCTTCCTCATCAGCCTCAAAGCCGGCGGCACCGGCCTGAACCTCACGGGCGCTGACACGGTCATTCACTTTGACCCGTGGTGGAACCCCGCCGTGGAAGACCAAGCCACCGGCCGCGCGCACCGTATCGGCCAGTCGAACATCGTCACGAGTTACAAGCTCATCGCGCGCGGCTCGGTCGAGGAGAAGATCGTGCGCTTGCAGGAACGGAAAAAAGAGTTGATCGCCAGCACGCTCACGAGTGATGAAGCCTTCGCGCAAAGCCTGACATGGGAGGAACTGCAGGGATTGCTCGAATAAGAGCCTCTGTTGATTGCAGCCCCCGATGGGATGAGAAAAATGGTGGAGGCGGTGGGAATTGAACCCACGTCCTCAGCCAGATTGCCGAGCGTGACTACGTGCGTAGCTTGCGCTTGAGTCTCGTCCGCGGAGCCGTCGGCAAGCAGGCAACTCCGCAGACCAGCCGCCACGGGATGATTTCGGCCTCTGCCCGGCGACCCAGCTTCGGCCTACACCTGCTGATGGCGTTGCGTCCCGTTAGCAGGCGTCACAGGCGCAACGTCGCGGGGCTTAAGCCGCGAGGGCCAACTCTTCGTTAGCTCTTATTGGTTTGCCAGTTTTTTAACGAGGCCAACTGACATCCTCGGCACGCCACCCTCGACGCTCCACCTGAGTCGAAACCGATCGCCCCCACAAGGGGAAAATCCGAAGCTCGAATCTCGAAATCCGAAACTTCCAGCTTAGAACAGGCGCGCGTCCAAGCGGACATCGCGTCTCAAAGAACCGCCCCACACTAACCGAGCCACGCCTCTCCGGCAAGGATGGCATCGTTGGGGAAACCGCGGCCTCTGCTGCCGCCCCCCCCCCAATGTTACTTGCCCAGAATCTTCAGGAACGATCGGAACGGGCTGCCGGCCTTGTCGCCCTCCAGAATCGCGTCCAGTTCATTGGCATCGAGCCACAGCCCATTGCAACTGGCACAGACGTCCACTTCCACGGTGCCGTAGTGCTCCTGGTCCAGCGACTGGCCGCACTTCGGGCAGTGCAGCCAGTGCAGCTCCTTCAGACGGTGCTTCTCTGCTTCCACAGTCGCCTGTTGCTCCTTGTCCAGCTTCTCCAACCGCATCCTGAGTTCCAATTCCTTGAAATACTTCTCTTCGTTCTCACTTGGTATGACGGGCATGGGTCAAACTCCTTTCCTGAGAGTCGCCGTTGTGTATGAAGCCACGGAATAAAACAGGCGGCACCCTCAACGTCAAGAGGGCGATGGCGCACCAGCCTGAACAGGGCGCAACTTGACACACGCGCCAAGTCCCGAAAGGGACGGTCGAGAATAGCCCGGCGTTTCAACGCTGGGTGGGCTGGCAACAAGGGACAAGCCCCGTCAGGGGGAATGGCACTTACTTTAGAGCGCGACGCATTTTGGCCCG
>DYDC01000068.1 GCA_020718125.1 Methylacidiphilum sp.
CCTTGGAAAAGGCGTCGGCCAATTAACAGTTGCCAACGTGGCGCGGCTTTCACACAATTCGCCCCCTCATGCAGAACGCAGAACGATTTGGCGACCTCAAGCGCGCGTTTGCCGCTGTGACGCGCGACCGCGGCTGGTGGTGGAAGGTGCTCCTGGGCGGCTATCTCCTGTTCTTCCCGCTGACATTCCTGGTGCCGCTGGGCTTCACGATGGAGGTGCTCCGGCGCGCCAAGAACGACCCTGCCAACTTCATCCTGCCCAGTTTCGCCTTCCGCCACTGGTGGCGTTACGCCCAGGAAGGCGCCGCCAAGCTGGTCATCGCCTTCGGCACGCTCATCGTGCCCGTCCTGCTCTGGTGCGCGTTCTCGTGGGCCGTGGCGATGGTCGTCCGCTTCCCCGGCGCGGAGGACTGGAGTTTCTTCTTCTCGACGCTGCTGCCGTTTGCCGGGCCGGCCATGCTCTTCTTCACACTGCCATTCTGCGCCGTGGGCTGCTGCCGTTACCTCGACACGGGCCGCATCTCGGTCGTGTTCAACTACCCGCTGGCCCTGCGCATCTACCGCGCGGGCTTCGCGGATTTTTCGCTCGGCGCGATCTTCCTGATCGGCATGAACACCATCGGTCAGACCTGGCTGGTGTTCCTGCCGTGCTTCATTTTCTTCGGCCTCTGCCTCGTGGACAACTGGTTCGCCCCCATTTACAACGAAGCCGCCCGCAAAGCCCGCGCGCCGCAGTAACCCTCACACGAGCGCGAACGGTTCCCGCGGCTCGTAGCCGACCAGACGCGCCAGCCGCGGCGCGCCGCCGACCGCCTCGTTGTAATCGCCCACGCGCGCGTTGTAATCCTCCACCGCCCGCACCACCGCCTCCCACGCCCCCGGCAACGCCGCCGCCGCCTGGTCAAACCGCTCGTCGCCGCCGAGCAGCAGCGCATCGTGCAACGCCTCGCTCAACCGCCCCTCCACGCTCGCCTTCATCGCCGTGCCGGAAACGAACTCGGCCTGCTTCAACACATCCTGCAGCCTCCGCAACGCCTCCGAATCCGGCATCGCGCTGCCCGCCACGACCCGCGCCGCCAGCGCGTGCCGTTTGTCCATGCACGCCCGCACCCGGCTCCAGCCGGCCCGGACGCGCTGGTCGTAGCCCCGCAGCAACCGGCGCGTCAGCAGCGCAAACACGCCGACCACGATCAACGGGAGCGCAAGAATAGCGATGATTGTCACAGGCGGGCGATGACTCCTTCGTTGACCTCCGCGGCCTTCTCCTTGCCGCAGAGCAGCTCGGCCAGCTTGAACGCGAACTCCATCGCCGTGCCGGCCGACTGGCTCGTCACCACCGGCCCGTCCACCACCACGCGCTCATTGACAACCGCGCCGGCCTCCAGCGTGCCGCGCACGCCCGGATGCGACGTCGCGCGGCGGCCTTGCAGCACGCCGTAAGCGGACAACACCGTCGGCGCGGCGCAGATGGCGCTGGTGAACTTGCCCCGCGCGCGCAGCCGCGCGATCAGCGTCTTCACCCGCGCGTCGGCACGGAGATTCGTCGTGCCAGGCTGGCCGCCCGGCAGCACGATCATGTCGAACTCATCCGCGCGCGCCATCGCGTCATCCAGCGCGCAGTCGGGCACGTGCTTCGTCTTGCGCGAAGCCTCGATGACGCCGGGCTGCGTGCCGGCCACCGTCACCTCGACGCCGGCGCGCCGGAGGATGTCAATCACAGTGATCGCCTCGATCTCCTCGAAGCCCGGCGCGAGGGGAACCAATACTTTCTTCGCCATGACCAGCGTGTAGCACGCCTCGCCGCCGCTTTCAACGCTGGGGCGAAGAAGGCGACCTGAGCCACTCCAGGCTGACGCGGCGAATGCGGAGGCGGTTGAGGCCGCCCGCCTTTTTGTCGCCCGCGCCGGTCTTCACCGCCACCTCCGCGCGGCCGTCGCCGTCGAGGTCATACACAACGCTGGGCGAATACCAGATGCCCTGCTCGATGGCCCAGCCGAGGTCGTAACGCCACAGGAACTTCCCGTCATGGCGGTAGGCCTCCAGCTTGTAGCTGCCGGGGCTGGGCTTCCAGTATTTCTCGTGGGGATCCACGTTCGCGTGCGGCTGTTTGAGGACGAAGTCGAGCTTCCCGTCGCCATCCATGTCGGCGATGCCGGCTTTCTGGAACGTGTGGTCGCCGTTCGGAAGTGGGCTGTTTGACATCTCCGGGCCGAATCCTGATAATGCCCGGCACAGATTTTATGACCAAGCAAACCAAACTGAATGCAATCATCGCGGGGAACCAGATTCCTAACCGCTACCGGGAGGTCATCCACACCCACGACCTCACCTGCACCTTTTCCTGCGCCGTCGGCAAACGCTCCGGCGGGACGCTGCACATCACCTCTTCCAACGTGGACCCCAAGGCGTTCCACGACACCGAGCGCAACGCCATCCTCCGGGGCGACCGCGATGTCGTCATCGCGCGGGGCATCGCCACTTTCATCTACCGCCTCATCCACAAGACCACCTCCGCCCGCGTCTATCGCATCGCCTCCCACTCCGCGGACTTCACGCAGGGGAAATTCTGAGTCGCGACAATGCGGCTGGTTTTGGGGAGCGCACGCGCCTCGCGTGCCGCCATCGGCGCCTCGCCGATGGCCCGCCGTTGTTATGGGGCGCACCGTCAGGTTCGGCGTTGCAGAAGCCAGAACGTGTTCGGCGAGGGCGCCGAACACCGCACGCGAGGCGCGTGCGCTCCCCCGCTCCAGCTTGACGCAGTCCTCTGCCATCTCCGTCAATGGCCCGCCGTTGTTATGGGGCGCACCGTCAGGTTCGGCGTTGCAGAAGCCAGAACGTGTTCGGCGAGGGCGCCGAACACCGCACGCGAGGCGCGTGCGCTCCCCCGCTCCAGCTTGACGCAGTCCTCTGCCATCTCCGTCAGGAGCGCCATGTTTGTAGCATCGCGGCATCGAAAACCGCCAAGCTCCGCTAGGAGCGGCACGTCGCTGCTGCGGGCGCGATTGGCCCCGCCCATGTCGCTCCGATGGAGCTTCTGTGGGCGCGAATGCGGCGGCTATAAACAGGACGCTCCTAGTGGAGCTTGCGGTTTCCAAACCGCACCGGATGAACGCGAGACGCGACGTTCGCGGAAATCATTCTGGACAGAGGAAAGGCCGAAGTTCAGAGTCCGTGGGGTCGCCCCGCGAGACTCCAAATAGGTTGCTGAACACTTGGTCGTTGGGTAGTCAGAGCAGGGCTGCGCTGAGCTCGGAGAAAGGAGAAATCTATGGTCGCCTGCTTGACGAGAACCCCCATAAGGTCGCTTGTTGTCCTGGCTGCTAGTCTCTGTGTGCTTCTCTTGGCTTGCAGCGACCACAATGCGCGGCTTAGGTCAGCAGCGGAAGCCCTCTCGAAGTGTGCTGATGAGTGCCTTTACGACGTTCGTGACCGGCATCTTACGTGGGAGACCTCGTCGAATTGCGCGGCCTTGGGGTGCTGGCAAAGGAATACACTGAGGCGGGTGGGTTCCAGCATGAGCCGGCGGAAATCAGGCTTATCGCTGAGAGGGCAAGGGTCAGTGCTTGGATGGCACGCGCCATCTCGCTGGCCAATGGCAGGCCCCTGTCGGTCTGGTAGAACGAAAAGTTTGCCAACGGTCGCGGCATCTGCAAAAATCTGTCGCAGGCATGAAGGTTGACCCTCGATTTGTCCGGGCTGAAGGCTTGGAAGTCTATACGGGCAACGAACTCCTGGCGAAAGGCTGCCTGGAGGTCGAGGGGGGCACCCATCTCTGGACGGGCTATCCCGGCTCGCCCATCGCGGGGTTTTTCGACACGGCGGAGGAGATCCAGGAGCTGCTGCGCGAGCACGGCGTCCGGGCCGCGATGGCCAACAACGAGGCGCACTCGGTGGCGATGGTCAACGGCTCGCAAATGACGGGCCTGCGGGCGGTGACGGCGTTCAAGAGCGTCGGCCTGCACGTGGCGAGCGATTCGCTCGCGCTCGGCAATCTCGCCGGGGCGCACCGGGACGGCGGCGCGGTGGTCATCATCGGCGACGACCCGTGGATTGACTCGACGCAGGTGTCGGCGGATTCGCGGTTCCTGTGCAAGCATCTCTACATGCCGGTGCTGGAGCCGGCCACGGCGCAGGAGTTGAAGGACTGGCTGGACCTGGCGTTCAAGCTCTCGCGCGAGGCGCAGCTCTACATCGGCTACATCGTCACGACCAACCAGGCCGACGGCGGCGGCTCGGTGCGCGTGCGGCCGAACCAGTTCCCCGTCATCAACACGAAGAACCGCACGACGCTGGACACGTCGCGTCTGCGCGTCGAGGACCAGGTGCTGTTGCCGCCGCGGACGTGGCGCAAGGAGCAGGAGTTGCCGCCGCGGTTCGAGCGGCTCTGGCTGAGCGCGCGCCATTACGGGGTGAACCAGATCGTTTCGCCGGGGCCGCATCCGCAGGACCGCTACGAGGTGGGGTTCGTCTCGTCGGGACAGGCTTCCACGTATCTGGAGCACGCGCTGGACGACCTCGGCGTCAGCGGCCAGTTGCCGGTGCTGAAGCTGGGGCTGACCTACCCGCTCGATCCGGCGCTCATCGCGGAGTTTTCCAGGCTGGTGAAGAACATCGTCGTGGTCGAGGAGAAGCGCGGGTTCATCGAGGAGCAGATCGCGGCGATCCTGACCGACCGCGCGCAGCAGGACGCGGCGTTCGTCCGGCCCGCGCTGTGGGGCAAGCGGTTTCCGGAAGGTCAGGAAGGTTTCCCGCAGTCGCGCGGGCTGAACCCGTCGCTGGTGATCGAGAAGCTCGGCCCGCTGTTGCTGGCGATGCCCGACCCGGCGGTGCGCGTGGATGCCGCGCGCGTCGGGCGCGAGATGGACCTGTTGCGGCGGACGGCGGAGTTCGACATCAACATCATCCCGCGCACGCCGACGTTCTGCCCCGGCTGCCCGCACCGAGATTCGGCCAGCGTGCTGGTGGAGGTGAAGAAGCAGTTCCGCGACGCGGCCTACATGCGGCGCGCGCACCGGCACGCGCCGGTGGACCTGGTGTTCCACGGCGACACGGGCTGCTACACGATGCTGATGTTCGAGCCGACCAAAGACCTCATGCACAATTACAGTGGCATGGGTCTGGGCGGCGCGACGGGGGCGGGCATTGACCCGTTCATCACGAACAAGCAGGTCGTCTTCATGGGCGACTCGACGTTTTTCCACAGCGGCGCGAGCGCCATCTCGAACTCGGTCAAGAACGGCCAGGACATCACCTACATCATCCTCGACAACGAGACGACGGCGATGACCGGCCACCAGACGACGCCGGGCCTTGAAACCGGCCTGATGGGCGAGCGGACGTTCGCGCAGAGCATTGACCGCGTCGTCGAGGGCATCCTCTCCGGCAAACAGGGCCAGGCCCGCGTCGTCCGCGCCAACCCGGCCTGCCGCGAATCGTGGAAGACGCTGCTGGAGGAGACCATCCTCAAGCCCGGCGTGAAGGTGCTCATCGCCGACAAGGAATGCGGCATCACCCACCACCGCCGCGAGGCGCGCGAGGAACGGCGGGTCATCAAGGAGAGGGGTTTCCTGCCGAAGAAGACGTTCATCAGCATCACGCCAGAGGTTTGCGAGCACTGCCTCGAATGCACGCTCGCCACCGGCTGCCCCGGCCTGACGCTCGCGGACACGCCGTTCGGCGTGAAGGTGCAGACCGACCTCACGCTCTGCGTCGCCGACACGGCCTGCACGAAGATCAAGGCCTGCCCGTCGTTCGAGGAGATCACCGTCCATCGCGAGCACAAGCCGCCCTCGCGGCTCGACAAGCTCGACCTCAGCAACATCCCGCGCCCAATCGTGCCGGTGCTCGACCGCGCCTGCCGCATCTACCTCGCGGGCGTCGGCGGCATGGGCATCGGCACGGCCACCGCCACGATGGTGCGCGCCGCTTACAAGCAAGGCCACGACGTGCTCTTCTGCGACAAGAAGGGCCTCGCCATCCGCAACGGCGGCGTTTATTCGCAACTCACGTTCAAGCCGCGCGGCTCCAACCACACCTCGAACATCATCCCCTACGGCAAGGCCGACCTCATCCTCGGCGTGGACCTGCTCGAGGCGGTGCGCTCGCTCGACCCGAAGGTGCCGCAGCGCGTGGGCAGCCCGGATTACACGACGGCCATCGTCAACACGCACAAGACGCCGACGATTCTCGCGCTGCTGGGCCGTGATGACTTTGACACGGCCGCGATGGAGAATGTCATCCGCCGCTACACGAAGGGTGACGCCTACTTCAGCGCCAATGTCAGCGAGGTCAGCGAGCGGCTGTTCGGCACGCAGCTTTACGCCAACATCATCATGCTCGGCATCGCGTTCCAGCGCGGGCTGATCCCGCTCTCGCTGGAGAGCATCGAGTGGGCCATCACCAACACGATGGGCGCCGCCGCAACCGACAACCTCGAGGCGCTCCATGTCGGACGGAAGATGGTCGTCGCGCCCATCGCCGTCGCCGCCGCCGTGGCCGACCAGATTGTCACCGACGAGCGCACCGCGACGTTCGCCGAGGTTGTCGCCGAGAAAGCCGACATCCTCACGCGCACCAAGCGCCGCGGTCTGAAGCTGGCCGCCACCTATCGCGAGATGCTGGAGCGCGCCACGCAGCACATCCGGCTCGATGTCGAGAGCCTGCGCGACCTCGCCGTGCGGGTCTATGACCTCATCCAATACGACGGCGTCGCCTACGCGAACAAGTTCCTCGACGCCGTGAAGGACATCCACCTGAAGGACCGGGCCGAGCACGCGTTCGAGGCGACCAAGTCCGCCATCTGGAACCTGCACCGCGTGATGGCCATCAAGGACGAAATCTTCGTCGCGCACCTGCTGACCAGTGAGGAGAAGCACCGCCGCGACCGGAACCGTTACGACGTGGACCCGGCCCGCGGCGACCGGATCGAGCATCGCCACATCAACCGACCACGCTTCGACCTGCTCGGCATCCCGGTCGAGTTCAACTGGCACAGCAAACAGTGGCACCTCCGTGCGATGCGGCACCTGAAGGTGCTGCGCCGCGTCCTGCCGATGTGGCACAAGCGCGAGAAGGATTTCCGCGACTGGTATTGCGACCTCTGCGCGAAATTCTTCTATAGCGACCCGGAGACCTACAAGACGTGGCTGGAAATCCTCCGCCTGCCGCAACAGGTCACCGGCTACCGCGACATCCGTTACCCGAAGATGGACAAGGCCCAATCCCGCGCCGCCGAGTTGCTCGCCCGCCTCGAAGCGATGCGCGCCGCCTCCGGTGTCGCGCCCGCGCCCGCACAGGCTGCGGCGGTCAACCAGCCGCGTTGAGACGCGCTGCGCGCACCGCCCGTCAAGCTCCGTAGGAGCGGCATGTCTATAGCAACCGCGTCCCGATCGAGATAGCTCCGCAGGAGCGGCATGATCGGACGAGACGGTCACGACAAGGACATGCCGCTCCTACGGAGCTTGCCGATTCTGGGGATTACGAACTACAAACAGGGCGCTCCTACAGAGCTTTGCTCACCGCAACCATGAGCCACATCCACCAGTCACCTCTTGTTGAGCGCCTCGCCATCGCAGTCATTGCCTTTGCCATCGCCTCGTCAACCCCGTGCCGTGCCCAGTTCTCCGACTTCGCGGAACTGTCGGCGAAGGCCGCGCAGGGCAACGCCGGGGCGCAGTTCAAGCTCGGTGTGCGGTATCACTCCGGCGAGGGCGTGCCGAAGAACCACTCCGAGGCGCTGAAGTGGTTCCAGAAATCCGCCGACCAGAACTATGCCCCGGCGCAGTCGGAACTGGGCTACATGCACGAACAGGGTCACGGCACGGCGGTGGACTTCGACGAAGCCGTCAAGTGGTATCGTAGAGCGGCCGAGCAAGGCCTGGCGATGGGCCGGAACAACTTCGGCGCGCTGGTCAACGAGCGCGGCCACGCCGTCGGCATCACCTCCCGCATGACCGAGTCCGTCGCCTGCCAGAAGACCGGCGCGTTGCCGCAGAACGTCAACTACGCGGTCAAGAGCGCCTGCGCGCTGACATTGCTGGAGTCACAGCCGGCCCTCGCCCGCAAACCGAAGCCGGCGTCCGCCTCGAAGCGCAAGTTTGCCGGCGCGGTGAAAGCGGCGGAGGAAGGCGCGGCGCTGGTGTTTGCGGATTGACCGGCCTACTCGTTCAGCAGTTGATCGAGCAAACGGCCATAGCCGAGCGCCATCTGCGCGATCTTCCAGCCCACCCAGAGCACGACGCTCACATAGATCAGCTTCGGCAGCCACTCGGCCATCGCGCGCAACCGCCGGCGGCTCTCGTCCAGGAAATGCCGCTCCAAATGGTCGAGCATCTCGTCGAGCTTGCCGCTTTCCTGCCCCGCGGCGACCATGCTGAGTGCGTCCGCCGGCAACGCGCCTGCCAGCGCCAGCGCCAGCGGCTCGCCGCGTTGCAGTTCCGGCCCCGCCTCGCGCGAGGCGGCCGACAGCGCCGCGCTGCCGCTGGCCGCGCCCGCCCGAGGCAATGCATCGAGCAAGCCGATGCCCGCGTTGAGCATTACCTTCAGCGCGGCGAAAAACCGGCCCAGCGCGATGTCGCGGTGGATATTGCCCAGCACCGGGATCGCGAGCGCCAGCCGGTCGGCAGCCACCAGCCCGGCGCGGTCGCGCGCGATCTGGCGGGCGATGAACCACGCCAGGCCGCCCATCGCGCAGAGCAGCGCCAGCGCGGCCAGCACGTCGCGTCCGTAAGCCTGCAGGTCCTGCGAGGCGACCAATTGCGGCAGTGGCACGACCAGCACTGAGAGATGAAGCACCAGCAGCGGGTAGAACATCCGGCCGACAACCTCCTTGCGGATCGCGACGAACTGGTCGAGCAGGTCCGCCAGATGGCGGAGCTGGCGGTCGAGCGTGCCGCTGCGCTCGCCGACGCGGATCAACTCGCGGTGCAGCGCGGGGAAGATGGACGCGTGTGCCTCCAGCCCGTCGCTGAGGTCGCCGCCACCGTGGATGCGACGGCGCAACGCCGCGCTGGCCTCGCGCAGCCGCCGGCCGGGCGCGGACCGCTCCAGCGATTCGAGCGCGCGCACGACGGGAACCCCCGCCGCCAGCATCGTGCCGAGCTGGCGGTAGAAGCCGGCGAGTTGTTCCTGTGCGGACATCGGGCATCGGCGCGGCGTCACGCTCCCGTCACCGCAAAGAATCGCGATGTTGACGGCGAATCGGTTTGCACCGCGCCGCGCGCCGCCTATACTAGCCGCGGGTCATCGAGGAAACAATGGTCATGCGCACGCACTCACTCTCCAGCATCGGCGGCAAGAACGTCCTTGCCGTCATCATGGGGGGCGGCCAGGGGTCGCGCCTCTATCCGCTCACCAAGGAACGCGCCAAGCCCGCCGTGCCGCTCGGCGCCGCCTACCGGCTCGTGGACATCCCCATCAGCAACTGCATCAACTCCGGCATCAAGCGCATCCACGTGCTGACGCAGTTCAACTCCGTCTCACTGCACCGCCACATCAACAACGCCTACCGGTTTGACATCTTCAGCGGCGGCTTCGTGGACATCCTCGCCGCGCAACAGACCATCAGCGGGTCCCAATGGTATCAAGGCACCGCCGACGCCGTGCGGCAGAACCTTTCGCGTTTTCTGGCCGAGGGCAACGACTACGTGCTGATCCTCTCCGGCGACCAGCTTTACCGGATGGATTTCCGGCCCATGCTGGAGCAGCACGCGCGGACCGGCGCGGACCTGACCATTGCCACGATCCCCGTCCAGCGCGCATCGGCCTCGTCGCTGGGTATCATGCAGGTCAGCCCGGAGCAGCGCATCGTGCGGTTCGTCGAGAAACCGAAGGACCCGAAGGTGCTCGACGAGTTGCGGGTGGACGAGGCGCTGCAATCCCGGCTGAAGCTGTCGGCTGGCGAGGACCACTTCCTGGCCTCGATGGGCATCTACCTCTTCAATCGCGCCGTGCTCGCGAAGGTGCTCGACAATGACCGGCCCGACTTTGGCAAACACATCATCCCTGACGCCATCGGCACACGTCGGGTGTTTGCCCACACGTTCCAGGGCTTCTGGGAGGACATCGGCACCGTGCGGAGTTTCTTTGAAGTGCACCTGAAACTGGCCGGGCCGAACCCGCCGTTCGACTTCTACGATCCGCAGGCGCCGATCTTCAGCCGCCCGCGCCTGCTGCCGCCCGCGAAGATCCTCAACAGCCGCGTCCACCACGCCTTGCTGGCGCCAGGCTCCGTGATCCAAGAAGGCGTGATCGAGAATGCCGTCATCGGCGTCCGTTCCCAGATCGGCCGCAACAGCAGCCTGAAGCAGGTCGTCATGATGGGCGCCGACTATTACCAGTCCGAGGCGCAACTCCAGGAGGACAGCAGCGAAGGCGTGCCCCCGCTCGGCGTCGGCTCGGACTGCGTCATCGAGAATGCCATCCTCGACAAGAACGTCCGCATCGGCAAGGGCGTGAAGATCAGTCCCGCCGGCAAGCCCGCCAGTGCGGACCATCCGCTCTACTGCATCCGCGACGGCATCATCGTCGTCCCGAAGAACTCCATCATCCCCAACGGCACCACGATCTGAGCCGGGGCGGCAATCTCGACGTGCGTGAAGTCGGCGCCTGGGGCGCAACTTGACACCCGCGCCAAGTCCCGAAAGGGACGGTCGAGAATAGCCCGGCGTTTCAACGCTGGGTGGGCTGGCAACAAGGGACAAGCCCCGTCAGGGGCGGCAGAATCCAACTCGTGCAACGCGGCCTTCTGTCGTCCCTACGGGACTCTGCCATCACGGGC
>DYDC01000069.1 GCA_020718125.1 Methylacidiphilum sp.
CCCCCTTCGTGCCGACTGTCAACACCTCGTGAGCCTCGCCCACGCCCCATACGCCGCCCCCCGCCACTCACCCTCAGGTAGCCGCCCGCTTTGGGGTGGCTACCTGAGCAGTTACGGTGGTTCCTTTCGTCGGTTTTCACTCTCACCGAGGATGCTCTCGCATCCCCAGCGAGGAAACCACCGCCAATTTTCAACTACGACCGGGCCACACCGCCTCCGCCGCGCTCCTCCCACATCTGACGACGGGCAAGAAAATTTCAGGGCAAGAACATTGTCGGAATCTCCTTGCCAAATCTCCCCGCCGCGTCACTTCTATATCAAATGTTATTTGTGGGGATGTGACCCCGATGACGACGACCGACGACCGACGACCGACGACCGACGATTTGTGGGGATGTGACCCCGATGACGCCCCGATGACGCGACGACCGATGACCGATGACCGACGACCGACGACCGACGACCGATGACCCGATGACGACCCGATGACCCTGGGTGTCTAACGAATCTTGTGGCATGGGTGTCTCTCCAGAGTCGCTCAGAGTTCTGCAACGAATTCCTCCACAGTGAGGCCGGCTTGCTCGATGACGCCTTTGAGCGTGCCGGGTTTGATCGGCTTGTGCTGGGGCACGACGACGGTGCGGTTTTCGCGGCGGAGGATGAGGTGCGAGCCGGTCTGGCGGATGGCAACGAAGCCGTGCCGCTGCAACGCGCGGGCAGCCTCGGCGCCATTGACGTCGCGGGGCAGTTTCATGCCACGGCAAAGACCGGGTCCTCGACGAAGTGAAGGCGGATGCGCTGCGGCTGCCGGCCGGGGTCGAAGTAGCCTTTCACGGCGTCGCCAATCATGGCGTGCAGTTCTGCCAACGTGTCGCCCTGGGTGGTAATGCCGCCGCCCTTGGGGTCGTCCCACCGTGCGACGTATCCGCCGGTTTCACGGCAAGCCTCGATAAGGAAGGTGATCTCGTTCACGGCCAAACTATGCCAGTGACTTGCGCGAAAGGCAACGGCCGCGTCAGTTTGAACATCGCGATTGCCTTGCGGCAGGGCTGCGCCTACGCTCGCGAGCGTTGCCGGTCGTCACACGAGAAAGGAAGGCCAGAATCATGAACAACTGCACCGTGCGCATTGCTACAACTTGTCTGGCTGTTGTGTCGTGGTGCGTGCTGCACGGCGCGCTGTTTGCCGCGAATCCACCTTGCGAGGTCGAATCGCGAGCCGAAGTAAAGATTCCGATGCGCGACGGCGTAGAACTCGCGGCGAACATCTTCCTGCCGAAAGCGGGCGGGAAGTTTCCCGTCATCCTCGCGCGCTGCCGCTCCGCACGTGGGACACCGCCATCGGCCCGACGGTGCCGTATCTGCGGGACTGGATCGCCCATCCGCGCTTCGACGACCACTGGAAGCCGAGCAGCCTTCGCGGCCGGCACAAAGACATCACCTCGCCGAGCTACACTGCTTGCGGTTGGTATGACCTCTATGCGAAGAGCGTGTTCAACCACGTCAACGCCGTCCGTAAAAGCTCGCGCTCGAAAGAGGCGCGCAAACACCAGCGCCTGCTGGTCGGCCCGTGGCCCCACGGCATCAACCGCGACCGCAAGGTCGGCGATGTGGATTTCGGCGAAGGTTCGTCGATCAAGCCGGATGAGATTCAAACCAAATGGTTCGACCACTGGCTGAAGGACGACAAGAGCGACGTGGAGACTTGGCCACCGTTCAGAATGTTCGTGATGGGCCGCAACCAATGGCGCGCCGAACAGGAGTGGCCGCTGCGCCGGACGCGTTACGTGCCGCACTATTTTCACAGCGGCGGCTCGGCCGATTCACTCAAGGGCGACGGTAGCCTGAGCACGACAAAGCCCGGCCGCGAACCCGCCGACAAGTTCGTCTATGACCCGGACGATCCTGTCCCCACCGCCGGCGGCTGCAACCTCGGCGGCCCCGCCGGCCCGGTCGTCTGCATCCCTGCGTCGAATTGCCAGCCGCGCAGGAAGACGAGCTTGCAGCCGTTGGCGGCGACGCTTCCGCTCCAGTCGGCTGGTTCCTTGTCGGTGACGCCGAACGGGATGCGGACGGCAAAGTCGGTGTTTGGGATGTCCGGGTGCTTTGCGGGCGGCGCGGCGTGAAAGGTGGCGAGTGTGAACGCAACTGCGATGGCGAGCGCAAGAAGCGAGGCGGGTTTCATGGCGTGGCCTCTACTCCACCACATTCCGCAGCGCGCCGATGGGCGGGATCTCGATTTCAATCGCGTCGGCAATGGTCTTGACAGGTTCGTCGAGCCGCAGCAGATGCGCGACGGAACCGAACGTGTCGGGGTCCTTGGTGGTCAGGTCCACGACGCGCTCGCCGTCAAGCACGCCCAGCCTGAAATGGATGCCGTCGGGAAACCGGATCTCGGGAGTGGAGAAGCGGATGATTTTCATGGTCGCAGATCGGGCGTTGTTTCTGTTCGCGTGGCCCGCGACACTAGCGCGCCGGCGGCGCGCAACCAAGCAAAAGCCGGGATGGTCAACAGGGCGGCCCCCGTCCCCACGGAAAAATCGTTCGTGTATTTTGCGCGCTTCGTGGTTAGAAAAGTGCCATGCACCGTTTCTTTCTGCCCCCGGAGAAATGCCGCGACGCCGTGTTGCGGCTGTCGGAGAATGATGCCCACCATGCCGCCGATGTGTTGCGCGTGCGCGTGGGCGAGCGCGTGGTCGTGCTCGATGGCGCGGGTGACGAACTGATGTGCACGGTCGAGGCCGTCGCGAAGAACGGGGTCACCGTCCGCGTCACGCAACGCAGCCGCATCGCGCCGTTGCCCTACCAACTCACGCTCGTGCAGGCGTTGACGAAGGCCAAGACGCTCGACACGATCATCCAGAAGGCCGTCGAACTGGGCGCGTCGCGCGTGGTGTTGTTGAAGTCGGACCGCAGCGTCAGTCAGATCGAGGAAGAGGTCGCCGCCGCGAAGCTGGAACGCTGGCAGGCCACCGTGGTCGAGGCGGCCAAGCAGTGCGGCGCGGCATGGCTGACGCGCGTGGAAGGGCCACTGGCGCCACAGGCGTGGCTGGCCAAGGGTGACCGTTTCGACCTGTTGCTGCTGGCATCGCTGCAACCCGGCGCCGCGCATCCGCGCGTCCACTTGGAGCAGTTCATCGCCGAACGCGGCCGTTTGCCTGCGAGCGTCGCGGTGTGCGTCGGGCCGGAGGGCGACTACACGCCGGCGGAATTGAACGCGTTCCGTGGTGCGGGCGCGCTGCCGGTCACGCTGGGCCATCTCGTGCTGCGCAGCGAGACAGCGGCCGCCTATTGTCTCTCGGTGCTCAACTACGAACTGCAAGCGCCGCGGAAGTAGGATCGTCAGGCGCAGCAACCATTCAACGAGCCGGCTGCGCCTTCCGCCGATACAACTGCGCGTTGCCCAGCGGCGAGGTGCAGACCAGATCGTAGCCCGCCGCGACGATCAGGGCGCACATCCCGGAAAATGAGTTGTCGCGGGTTCAATATGAAGCGTGGGGTGGGGCCGTCGTCGCAAGACGCGCACCCCGGCGTGTCAGGCTCGGATCCAGCAGGCCGCATCCCATACCGCCGCCGCGCACTCCTCCTTGCCCGGCTGGATCAGCTCCAGCCGGACGGGGAAACAACTGCGCACTTGTCTGGCCAGCCTCAGATACCTATAATGCGCTTGGCGGGAATCGGACTGCGATTCGAGCAATGAAAACTGCTGTCAGTTTGTTGTGTGCGGGAATGGTCTTCGCGGCCTTGGAAAGACCGGCGTGGGGGTTGCACATTGCGTATCACAACGCGACGTATGACCGGTTCAGTTCGGGCTACAGCGCCAATCCCGTGGTGAACCCGAGTTTCTTCGCGGCCGCTTATGACTTTTCCGGGGTTGGCTGGAACCCGTCGGACAACCGGCGGAACGTGGCGTTGATTTCACCGCGGCATTTTGTGGCGGCGAATCATTTCCAACCGACGGGCACTCTGACGTTCATGAACCGGGATAGCGTCCTGAAATCTTACACAGTAAACAGCGTCACGCGGATTGGCGCGACGGACCTGGCAATTGGGCGGTTGACCTCCGCCATCTTGCCGGCTGACGAGATTGCGTATTATCCCGTGGTCAGCGTCGTGGAGAGCGATTACCTCGGCCAATGGATCTGGCCTTACGGCAAGTATTCTTCGACCATCGGCGTGGGGAGCAACAAGGTTGCCGAGATATATTTTGAATCCTACGTGAATACCGAGAGCTACATCTATTATTACGGGCAGGGCGGCAGCTATTACCCCGGTGAAGCCATGGGCCAAGGCGGCGACTCGGGCAGTCCCGACTTTATTGCAGTGGATGGCCAGTTGCGCGTCGTGGGGGGCAAGTCTTTCATTAACACCGATCTCAGCCTGACGGGAGGGACGTTCCTGCCTTATTATTACCAGCAGGTGGATAATGTGCTGGCTTTGGATGGCTACCATCTGACAGTGGTGCCTGAACCTGGCGCTAGCGGACTGGTGTTAGTCGGAGGAATCGGGTTGCTGCTTGCAAGAGGTCGGATGCGCCATGAGCGTTGACGTGCTCGCAAGGTATCGCTAGTGGCGAAAATGTGCGGATTGATGTTGGACATAAGCTCATGCACTTGAAGTTGGCCTTGGGATTGATTGGCAGCGCATTGCTGGTCGCAAACTCAGCGCTGGGGCAGATCATGGAAACCAACCAGCCGGCCTTCGCCGCCGAATGGCGCGTGACGGGGTTCATCCGGCAAGGACAATGCCAGGAGGCCAGCATCGAGCGGACGGGGCTGATGCCGCGGTTCGTGCGCGAAGGCGACCGGTTGCCGGGCAACGTGATCGTGGTGGACGTGGATTATGATCAACGCAGCGTGCGGTTGAGCGATGGCAAGGAGACCGCCGTCATTCGCGCCGAGAACTATATGGCGTCGGCACCGGTGCCGGCGCCGCCCAAAGGGAGCGGGCTGTTCCAGCAACAGAAGGAGGGCGGGCCGCCGGGGGCGGCACCAGGTGTCGCGGGGGCCAACGTCGCCGTGCAGCAGGCGACCGCGGTTCGCGGTCCCGACGGCAAATGGAACATCCAGTTCCCCAACGGCCGGAGCTACGACATGCAAGGCTACATCGAGCGCCACGGCGGGGTGAAGGGTTCGATCCAGCACGTGCAGGAGTTGATGGCCAACGAGACGGATCCCGAACGGCTCGGCTACCGCAAGGAGCAGTTGAAGGCATTGAAGGCCATGCAGGCCGCCGGCATGAGATGATGCCGGGGGAAGCATCCGGCGGGGCCGATCAGGACGCGGGCGGTTCGAGGTTCAGCGGCGGCGCCGTGCCGTCCAGCACTTGACGGGTGAGTCTGGCCATCTCGGCCATCTTGAACGGTTTCTGGATGACGGCGTTGGGTTGTTGTTTGCAGTCGGTCAGCGCGGCGGACTCGGCGAAATACCCCGTGGACACAATGATCTTCAGCGCGGGGTCTATTTGCCTCAACTACATGATGAACTCCGTGCCGCTGACCTGTGGCATGATCAGGTCGGTGATGACCATCTCAATCCGCTCCCGGTTGTTCTTGTAACACTCCAGCCCCTCGATGGCATTGCGCGCCGTGATCACCGTGTAGCCCATGCGATCGAGCATCGTCCGGGTCAGTTCGAGCACGCTCGGCTCGTCATCCACCAGCAGCAGGGTTTCTTCGCCGTGTGGGGCGTCGCTGCTGGCAGGGGACAGCGGTTGCGCCTGGACTTCGATGGCCGGCACCCAGATGCGGAACGTGGAGCCGATCCCCGGCTCGCTTTCCACCTCGATGTGGCCCTGATGGCACCGGACGGTGTTGAACACCATGTCCAGCCCCGGACCGACGTTGCGGCCGCCGCGTTTGGCGGTGAAGAACGGCTCGAACAGCCGCTGGCGTGTTACCGCGTCCATGCCGCAACCGTTGTCGCTGACCACCAGTTGGACGTAACGACCGGACGGGATGCCCGTGGGGGGGCAAGGCCGGGCGTGGGGGAGATTTCCTTGGCGAGCGTGCGGACGGTGATGACGCCGTGCCGGCGGGTCTGGAAGATGGCGTCGCGCGCGTTGAGGCAGAGGTTGGTCAACACTTGTTCCCACCGCACCGGATCCGCATTGACGGCCGGCAGGTTGGGTGACTTTTCGACGGCCAACTCCACGCTTTCCGCCAGGGAGTGTTTCAGCAGGTGCGCCACATGGTCCACGACCTCGTTGAAGTTGGTCGGGCGCGGCTTCGGGGGGCGACTTGCGGCCGAGGGCGAGCAGTTGCTGGGCGAGGACGGTGTCACGATCCACCTCGTTTACCCCTGCTTGCGGGCCTTCAACATGTAGGCCGTGGCGGCCCAGTGGAAATGATCGCGCTGCTTCGGCTCCGCCCACCGGCTCGCCGCCGCCGCCAGCTTCGGCAGCGCCTTGTCCAGCGGGAACGGGACCGGCAGCACGTTGTAGTAGGCATGGTCCTCGCGCACGCAGCCGGCCTCCGACATCAGCCGCTCCAGCTCGCGCACCGCAAACGCCCGGTGCACCAGCGTGTCGAGATCGAACTGTTTGCCGCGCAGTTTCATGTAAAGCGGCTTCAACAGCCGCGTCGGCAGCGCCAGCCACCGGCGGAGGACCGAGTCGAGCGAGTTCGGCTGAATCGCGCTGACCACCAGCACCCCGCCGGGCTTCAGCAGACGCGCCATCTCGCGCACCGCCGACCGCAACTCCTCATCATTCAGGTATTCAAGCAAGCCCATCGCCATCACGGCGTCAAACGATGACGCTGGAAATTTCAGCGCCTCCAGCGTGCCGGCGTGGAACTGTGTCGTCGGCTGGCCTGCGAACCGCTGGCGCGCGTAATCAATCATCTTGGGTGCGACATCCACCCCCACAAACTCCCAACCGCGCTTCAGGAACACCGGCGCCATCACGCCCGTGCCGCAACCCGCGTCCAGCAGCCGTCCAGGCTTCTCCGTGGCCAGCAGTTCCTCCACGCGCAGCTTGCGCTGGATGAACTTCCACGTGTCCACCGCCGGCGCGTGCTCGTCGTAGAGGGCGTCCCACGCCTCACCCGAGAAGCGGTCGAAGACTCTGATGACAGTTGGTTGCTGTGACATGTCGCGTCGTGAACCGGGCGTTCCCCAACAGGCGATGCCCACCTTATCAGAAAACGAACCGGTGCGGCAGCAGTTCAATCGTCTGAATGCCCGTTTCATATCCCCATGCCTCACAGGCTCCCGATGAACTCCTCCATCAGTTTGCTGAGCGATTCCATCGCCGTCCGCGCCGTCTGCAACACCTCCTCGTGCGCCAGCCGCCGGACGCTGATGCCCGCGGCCCAATTGGTGATCAGCGCCAGCCCCGCCACCTCCAGGCCCGCCTGCCGCGCCATCAACACCTCCGGCACCACGCTCATCCCGATCGCGTCCGCGCCCAGCCACCCGAACGCCTTTACCTCGCTCGGCGTCTCGTGGTTCGGCCCCGTCACCGCCACATACACCCCCGGCCGCAGGTCAATCTTCAGCCGCTCCGCCGCGTCGCCCAGTTTCTCCCGCAGCCGCGACGAGTAGGCCTGCGACATGTCGAGGAACCGCACGCCGCCGTTCTCCTGTTGGGCGTTGCCGATGAGCGGGTTCACGCCCATGAAATTGATGTGGTCCTCCAGCATCATCAGCGAACCGGGCCGGTGCTGGCTGTTGATGCCGCCGGCCGCGCACGTCACCAGGAGAATCTTCACCCCGATGGCGTCCAGCACGCGGATGGGGAATGCGACCTCCGCCGCCGTATAGCCATCATAGAGGTGGGTGCGCCCTTGCAGCGCCGCCACCGCCTTGCCCCGCATCGCCCCCACCACCAACTGCCCCGTGTGCCCGGCCACCACCGCCGGTTTGAAACCGGGGATGTTCCCGTAGGGGATGCGGACCGGATTTTCGACCCGGTCGGCAAACGGCCCCAGCCCGGCGCCCAACACAATCCCCACCGTCGGCTTGCGCCCGCCGAGCTTTGATTCGATGGCGGCCTTTGCGGCCGCGACTTCTGGATGCATAACGCGCGCCCTTCTATCAGCGAACCACTTCCAAAATCAAGCGTGGCGGTTCCACCTCCTCCGGCCCGATCTCGAAGCACGCCGCCAACCACTCCGCCGCCGAGGCCGGCCGCTGCTGGTTCCGCGCGTAAATGCGCGCCAGTGGCTCGCCGCGCTCCACCGCGTCGCCGATCGTCGCCCGGCCCGCACCCAACAACATTGAAATCAATCCGATCCGCGCGCAATCCATCCGCTGCACCCGGCCGCACTCCGCGGCGGCGCACTCCGCGCGCAGCGGCGCCAGGCACGCCTCCATCTCCAGCGGCTGTCCTCCCTGCGCCGCGACCATCTCCTCAAACTTCGCCAGCGCCGCCCCGGAACGGATGCGTTCCTCCAACAACTCCCGGCCGCCCTCGACCCCGGCCAGCAACAACATCTCCTCCGCCAGCGCCATCGTCTCCGCGAAGTTCATGCCGCGGAAGCAAATCGCCATGGCCAGCGCCGCCATCTGGTATTCGGGAATCGTTCCCCACGTGAAGCCGGCGATGAGGAACTGGACCTCTTCCGGCGACAGGAATGCGACCGCCGCGTTTTTTCTCGATCAGGCTCGGAACGTGCATTTGTAATCAGTCGCATCGAGGCACGAAATGCACCTGGACATCACAGGGCCGGCAAAGCGCGCCGGACTGCATCGGGCGGGGCCGGCGGCCCCCCTTTCGCCTGAATATCGCGCGCGAACTTGTCGAAGAACTCATTGGCGCGCAATGCCCGCACCATCGGGATATCCAGGCACTTCGCCACCGTCGCCTTGTCGGTCAGTGTGAGCAGTTCTTGCAGCACATCCAGGCACGAGCCGGCGTCCTCCTCGCGTGCGCAGGCGATGGCCCGCCGGTAAACCTTCTCCGCCGGCGACGAGCGGTGCGCCACCTGTGTCAGGGTGTCGGCCGCGCCGGGATGATGACGCGGCTGGCTGCGCAGAAAGGCGGACAGTTGCGTGTGAAAAACGACGGCGGCAACCACCGAGGCCAATGCCACGCACAGAACCACCATACGCCTCACGCGGGGCGACATCAGCCGCAACGCCCGCCGCCACCACGGCTCCTTTGGGATGAACTGGCCGCGACCGGCGTTCATCTGATTGAAGGCTACCTCGTGAAAGAAGCTTTCGATTGGCACGGTGGTTTCCCTTGCTGAAAACGGGCGGATAGTAGGCAGGCCGCCGCTCCGCCGGCAAGGCAAAACAGATTGTCAGCCCCGACCGCTTTGCGTAGAGTCGCGGGCTGCGGGATCTGGAAAGGATGACATGAACGATTTGCCTCCGAAGATATCGAATGACACAACCGCGCCAGCCAGGAAGGCGAGGAAAACCCGGGCGGTCTTCGCGATCATCGTGGCCGTGCTGGTGGCCCTGGGCGCGCTGGGTTACACGACGCTGCTCGGCATGGCGGCATTGCTGGGCGAGGACGACGGCGAGCCGCTGAAGCTCAAGGAGAAGCGCATGACCGGCGGCGACGCCGATGCCGGGGACAAGATCGCCGTCATCTACGTCCGCGACCTCATCAGCTTCATGGCACCCGGTTACATGGGCGAGGAAGGCATGGTCGGCGACATCAAGGAGGCGCTCGACAAGGCCACGAAAGACAAGAAGGTCAAGGCCATCATCCTCGCGATAGACTCCCCCGGCGGCGAGGTCACCGCCTCAGATGTCATCCATCACGCCGTCCTCGGCGCGAAAAAGAGCGGCAAGCCGATTGTGGCGAGCATGGGGCCGTTGGCGGCCAGCGGCGCCTACTACGTCGCCGTCGGCGCGGACTGGATCGTGGCGCATCCGACGACGTTGACCGGCAGCATCGGCGTCATCTTCAGCCTCTGGAATTATCGCGGCCTGATGGACAAGCTCGGCGTCAAGCCGATGGTCTGGAAGAGCGGCAAGATGAAGGACATGCTCAGCCCCACCAAGGCTGACAGCGAGATCACGCCCGAGGAGCGCCGGATCGTTGAGAGGCTCGTCATGACCGACTACGACCGGTTCGTCAGCGCGGTCGCCGAGGGCCGCAAGATGAAGGTGGAGGCGCTCAAGACCGGCCTCGCCGACGGCCGCGTGCTCAGCGGGGTCGAGGCGCTGGAGCACAAGTTTGTGGACCAACTCGGCTACTTCGAGGACGCCGTGGCGAAAGCGAAGTCGCTCGCGAAGATCGAGCAGGCGAAGCTGGTGAAATACGAAGCGCCGTTCTCGCTCCGCAAACTGCTGGGCCTGTTCATGAACTCGCGCGCCTCATCTCTCCGCATCCAGATGACACCCGACGACTTCGAGCTTCAGACCGGCCGCCTCTACTACCTGCCGCCCGCGTGGATGAGATAGCGCGATTCCGCATTGCCTATCGTGACCTGCCCGCGTCCACCCGCCGCCGAAACTCCGGCGCGAAGTCGCGCCTCAGTTCCTCGATGGGCGTGTCTTTCAACGCCGAGAAGTCGCTGACCGGGGGGCGCAACTTGACACACGCCCCAAGTCCCGAAAGGGACGGTCGAGAATAGCCCGGCGTTTCAACGCTG
>DYDC01000070.1 GCA_020718125.1 Methylacidiphilum sp.
GCTTAGTCAGCGCGTGGCGGAATACATGCTCGAAAACGAGACTGCCGATAAGTGGACCGAATCGGTTGCGGCCCAGGTGATGTCCGTCCGCGACAAGAAAGCGTCGCTGGAAGAGTGGACGAAGCAGCAGGAGGCGAGGCTGCGCAACATCTGCACAGGCACCATCACTTGGAACATCATCAGCCGGGGCGACACGGACCTCATGTGTGAGTGGAAACTGGAGAAGGACCATCTTCGTCCCGACGAACAACGGATTGTGCGGCTGATCCGCGGCGCGGACGGCATCCACGTCCTTCGCTACGTCACCCGGAAAGTGCCGATGACGGAGGCGCGGCGCACGCAATGGATCGAGTTGCTCAAGGCGGCGAAGCTGGTGGGGACGAAGTAATACCATCTGCGGCTTGCTTCCGCCCTGTAGCGGCGGTCTATGACCGCCGAAATTCTTCACAGAATGAACAGTCGGCGGTCATAGACCGCCGCTACAGACGATCCCCAGCAACAGCTTGACAGCCTGTGCCACACACTCCTCCGGCGTCTGCCGGTCGGTGCGTAATTCCAATTCCGGCGCATCGGGCGGCTCGTAGGGCGCCGAGACGCCCGTGAACTCCTTGATCTGGCCGGCGCGGGCCTTTCGATAGAGATGCTTCGGGTCCCGCGTCTCGCAGACCTCCAGCGGCGCGTTGACGAAGACCTCGATGAAGGGATGCCCGCCCGCGCGCGCGATCTCCCGCGCCGCCGCCCGGTCGGCGCGATAGGGCGAGATGAACGCCGCGATCACGACCAGCCCCGCGTCCGCCAGCAGTTTCGCCACCTCCGCGGCGCGGCGGATGTTTTCCGAACGGTCTTCCGGCGAGAACCCCAGATTGCGGTTCAGGCCGTGGCGAAGGTTGTCCCCCTCCAGCACGAAGACCTGCATTCCGCGCTCAAACAGTTCGCGTTCGAGAGCGCGGGCGATGGTGGATTTGCCCGATGCCGACAGGCCGGTCAGCCAGACGATGGTGCTGCGGTGGCCGTTGCGGGCGGCGCGTTGCGCTGCATCAACCTCGCCATGCGACCACATGAGGTGAGCGCTCTTGACGGGATGTGACCCGGGTTGTTGCGAAGGCTGGCTCATGTTCTTCCGACGGATTCGCGCTGACTTTATCAGGCCGAACTTCAGATGGAATACTCCTCCTCCTTCATCCTTCCGAACCGGATCTTGTTCCAAAGGCGCTCATGCAGGTAATAGAGGCGGATTTCGGTGAACAGTTCAATGAAACCGATGGAGATGGCCGGTTTGATCCGCCCGGTGACCAGGAATGAGATGATGATGGTGGTGTCCAAGGTCCCGGTCACCCGCCACGAAACGGCCTTCGTGAGACTGCGATAGTGTTTCTCGACCATATTCAAATCGCGAAGTCCTGATACTCCGGTTTTGCGGCCTCGAGCGGCGGCAACAACATGCCCGCGCCGGCAGTGAGGTTCGTCCCCTGCTCGATCAGGACGAACGAGCCGGTGAGGCGGTTGTGCTCATAACCGTCATACACGATCGGCTTGGCGGTTTTCAGGCGGATTTCACCGATGTCATTGAGTGCCAGTTCGGCCGGCTCAGGCTGGGCTTCGTAGGTGGTGATGTCCATGCGGCTCTCGATGCCCGTGACGATGGCCTGCACGGTCTGCGTCGTGTGCTTGAGGAAATATTTCTTCCCACGCCGCAACGGCCGCTGGTGCATCCAGCAGATGTTTGCGCGCAAGTCGCTCCCCAAGCCGGGCAGATGGTCGAAGCCCACCAGCATGTCGCCCCGGCTGACGTCCACGTCGTCGTTGAGCACGAGCGTCACCGACTGCGGGCAGAACGCCTCCTTCAACGGGCCGTCATACGTCCAAATCTCCTTCACGCTGGTTTTCAGCCCGCTCCGCAGCGTCAACACCGGCTGGCCGGCGCGGACGATGCCGCCCGCGATCTGGCCGCCGAGACCGCGAAAATCGCGCAGCGCCGGGTCGGTCGGGTTGTTCGGGCGGTTGACCCACTGCACGGGGAACCGGAACGCGCGCATGTTCCAGTCGCTGGCGATGTGGATGTTCTCCAGGTGGCCCAGCAATGTCGGCCCCTCATACCACGGCGTGTGCGGCGACGGCGTGACGACGTTGTCGCCGTTGAGCGCGCTGATCGGAATGAACTTCACGTCGCGCAACGAGTCGAGCCGCGGCAGGAACGTCTCAAAGTCGTCGCGAATCTCGCGGAACCGTTCCTCGCTCCAATCCACGAGGTCCATCTTGTTGACCGCGATGATCAGGTGCGGGATGCCCAGCAACGCGGCGATGTAAGTGTGCCGGCGGCTCTGCTCGATGACGCCCTGGCGCGCGTCCACCAGCACGATGGAGAGGTTCGCCGTCGAGGCGCCGGTGACCATGTTGCGGGTGTATTGGACGTGGCCCGGCGTGTCCGCGACGATGAACTTCCGCTTCGGCGTGGCGAAGTAGCGGTAGGCCACGTCTATCGTGATCCCCTGCTCGCGCTCGGCCCGCAGGCCGTCGGTGAGGTTGGCGAGGTTGATCTGGCCGCCCCCCCCGTGATGTCGGCGGAGCGCTCCAACGCCTCGATCTGGTCCTCCATCAAGGATTTGGAATCGTAGAGCAGCCGCCCGATGAGCGTGGACTTGCCGTCGTCCACCGAGCCACAGGTGTTGAAACGGAGGATGTCCATGGGATGATGCGTATGCGGTGACATGGGATAAATTTCGGTCAACTCTTAGAAATAACCCGCCTTCTTGCGGTCCTCCATCGCCGCCTCGGACGCCTTGTCGTCGGCCCGCGAACCGCGCTCCGTCACGCGCGCGGCGGCGATCTCGGCGAGGATGTCGTCCACGGTGTCCGCGCGGCTCTCCACCATGCCGGTGCTGATAATATCGCCGATGGTGCGGACACGAACGACAAGGTCTTTTACCTCCTCGTTGCGCTTCGGCGGCAATAGATCGGTGGCCGGCAACCATTGGCCGTGGCGACGGACGCATTTGCGCGGGTGGCTGAAGTAGATCGTCGGCGCCTCCAACTGCTCGCGCTTGATGTATTCCCACACGTCCATCTCCGTCCAGTTGGAGAGCGGGAACACACGCATGTGCTCGCCGGGATTCACGCGGGCGTTGTAGAGGTTCCAGATTTCGGGCCGCTGGTTCTTCGGATCCCACTGGCCGAACGCGTCGCGGAAGCTGAAGAAGCGCTCCTTCGCGCGAGCCTTCTCCTCGTCGCGCCGCGCGCCGCCGATGGCGCAGTCGAAACGGAACTCCTCGACCGCCGCGAGCAGCGTGGGGATCTGGAGCCGGTTGCGGCTGACCTCGCCCGGCGCGGGCGCCGCGATGCCTTTGGCAATGGCGTCCTCAACCTTGCGGACAATGAGCTTCACGCCGAGTTGCTGCGCACGCCGGTCGCGGAAGTCATTCAGTTCAGGGAAGTGGTGCCCGGTGTCCACGTTCAGCAACGGCATCGGGATGTCCGATGGCCGGAACGCCTTCTCCGCGAGCCGCAGCAGGCAGATCGAGTCCTTGCCGCCGGAAAAGAGCAGCGCAGGCCGCTCATACTCCGCCGCAACCTCGCGCATCACGTGGATCGCTTCTGTCTCAAGATATTGCAGGTGATCGAGATGGTAGTTGTTCATTCGCTCTCGTTGAAATCTAGTTTTTGACAGCTTGTCCGCCCCACGCCGCGTGGAGACCACATTCGCGCTTCTCGTCCGCCTTGGCGGAATCGAAATAGTCCCGCTCGTTCGGCAAATTGTGCTGTTTCAGATAGGCTTCCATGTCCGCATCTGTCCAGTAAAACACAGGACTGGCCTTCAGCGCACCGAAGTTCTTGTCCTCGGAAACGATGTCGAGACCGGCGCGGTTGGGGTTTTGCACTTTACGCAGCGCGGTGATCCAGACCGTTGGCGCCAACTCCTTCATGCCGCGCTGGAACGGCTCGAGCTTCATCAGCGCGCTGAACTGTTTCAAACCCGCCTCGTCCCCGGTCGTCGGTATCGGCCCGCAGATCGCGTCCCGATGAGCCGCCGTGATTTGCGGCAAGTAAGGTTTGAGATTCAACTTCAGTAACCGCTTCAACTCCTCTTTGCATTGCTTGTCGTCTGGGTCTCGCTATAATCACGGCGTATTTCCGGTAGAAAAGGATTTCATGCCAAACCCAGAAACTGACGCCGCCCAACTCACGAAAGTCGCTGCTTCGCAGCAATACGACGCCTCGAAAATTGACAAGTTGGAGGGCCTCGAAGCTGTCCGTAAACGCCCCGGCATGTATATCGGCGACCCCGACGAGCGCGGTCTCCACCAATGCGTCTTCGAGGTTCTCGACAACTCGATTGACGAGCATCTCGCCGGCTTCTGTGACACGATCAAGGTCACCATCCACGTGGACGACTCGATCACGCTCGCGGACAACGGCCGCGGCATCCCGGTGGACATGCATCCGAAGTTCAAGATGCCCGCCGTCGAACTGGTGCTGACGAACCTTCACGCGGGCGGCAAGTTCGGCCAAGGCGCCTACAAATACTCCGGCGGCCTTCACGGCGTCGGCGCCAAGTGCGTCAATGCGCTTGCTGAGTGGTTCGAGGTGGAGATCTATCGCGACATGAAGATCTACCACATGAAGTTTGCCCGCGGCAAAACCACCTCGCCGCTGGAGGTCATTGGCAAGTCGAAGCACACCGGCACGAAGATCACTTTCAAGGCCGACTCTCAGATCTTCACAATCACCACTTCGCCGAAATACGACGCGCTCGCCGCGCGTCTGCGTGAGCTGGCGTTCCTCAATCCTGGCATCGAAATCATCTTCACGGACGAGCGGGTCAACAAGACTGAGACCTTCTTCTACAAAGGCGGCATCCAGGAATTCGTCAAGGAACTCAACCGGGCGAAGGAATCCATTCACCCGAAGCCCATCGCCATCAGCAGACAGAAGGACGATGTCCTCGTGGACGTTGTGCTCCAATACACCGACGGTTACGCCGACAGCATCCTTTGCTACGCCAACTCCATCTCCAATACCGACGGCGGCACGCACATGGTCGGCTTCCGCACCGCGCTGACCCGCGCGGTCAACCAATACGCGCGCGCCAACAACCTCGTGAAGGAAAAGGACCCGCCGATCTCCGGCGACGACGTCCGCGAGGGACTCACGGCGGTCGTCAGCGTCAAGCTGCCGAACCCGCGCTTCGAGTCACAGACGAAGGTCAAGCTGGTCAACACGGAGATCGAAGGCATCGTCTCCAGCGTCGCCTACGAAGGCTTGATGACGTTCTTCGAGGAAACGCCGCCGATCGCCAAGCGCGTCGTTGACAAGTGTCTCACCGCCGCCCGCGCCCGCGATGCGGCCCGCAAGGCCCGCGACGCCGTGCGCAAGAGCGCGCTGGCCGGCGGCGGCCTGCCGGGGAAGCTCGCCGACTGTTCGGAGCGCGATCCGGCGCTGTGCGAACTCTACATCGTCGAGGGCGACTCGGCCGGCGGCTCCGCCCGCATGGGCCGCGACCGGAAGTTCCAGGCGATCCTCCCGATCAAGGGCAAGATCATCAACGTCGAGAAGGCGCGGATGGACAAGGTGCTCGCCAACACCGAGATCCAGACCATCATCACCGCCGTCGGCACCGGCATCGGCGCCGGCGAAGGCGAGGGATCATTCAACTTCGAGAAACTCCGTTACCACCGCGTCATCATCATGACCGACGCGGACGTGGACGGCTCGCACATCCGCACGCTGCTGCTGACGTTCTTCTACCGCCAGATGAAGCAACTCATCGAGAAAGGCGCCATCTTCATTGCGCAGCCGCCGCTCTACAAGGTGAAGCGCAAGAACCGCGAGGAATACGTGGACAACACCGAGCAACTCGACAAGATGCTGCTGGAGTTGGGGACGGAGGAAGTGAAAATCACCAGCGCCAGGGAAAAAAAGGAATTCAGCGGTGCGCAGCTTCGCGGCCTTTGCGAAACGCTGGCCGAACTCGACAAGCTCGCTGACGCGTTGAAGCGCCGGCGGATTGATTTCCAGGCCTGCCTCGACGCGCGCGAGAAGAAGACCGGCGCGCTGCCCCAATATGTCGCCCGCATCAAGGAGAATGGCGAGGAGCGCGTCGAGTTCCTCGCTGATGACAAGGCGCTCCGCAAGTTCAACGAGACCCATGAGCAGTCCGAGGAGCTTGACCGCGTTCCCGACCACGCCGCGACCAACGGCAAGACGCCCGACACGACCGCCATCCGCGCTTCCGTCAAGACGGGTGAGATTTACGAGAGCCAGGAGTTGGGCAAGGTCCTCGCCGCGCTCGAAAAGAAGGGCCTCGAAGTGGACCGCTACTGGCCGATTCCGCGCGACGAGCAAAACCCTCGCGAGAAGCCCGAATCCGCGTTCGAGATGGTCGAGGGCGAGAACGTCACGCCGATCTTCGCGGTCGGCGAAATCCTCCCGCGCATCAAGGAAAACGGCAAACGCGGCCTGACCATCCAGCGATACAAGGGCCTGGGCGAAATGGACCCGGAGCAGCTCTGGGAAACCACGATGGACCCGTCGCGCCGCAAGCTCATCAAGGTCGAGATGCCCGACCTCGCGAAAGCCGAGGAGATATTCACCGTCTGCATGGGCGACGAGGTCGAACCGCGCCGCCAGTTTATCGAAGACAACGCGCTCAACGTGCGCAATCTGGACGTTTAAGCCAGCCCATCATCCTTGCGCCAATCACGTCTCAATCCCACCGGGAACCAGCAGCTTCTTCCTGTCATGTATGCCCAAGGCGAGAAAATAATCCCCATCAACATCGCTGACGAGATGCAGAAGTCGTTCATCGATTACTCGATGAGCGTCATCATCTCGCGCGCGCTGCCCGACGCCCGCGACGGCCTGAAGCCCTCGCAACGCCGCATCCTCTTCGCGATGCACGAACTGGGCCTCGCGCCGAACCGCCCGCACCGCAAATGCGCCAAGATCGCCGGCGACACCTCCGGCAACTACCACCCGCACGGCGAGCAGGTCATCTACCCCACCCTCGTCCACATGGCGCAGGACTTCGCGCTACGCTACCCGCTCATTGACGGCCAGGGCAACTTCGGCTCGATTGACGGCGATGATCCCGCCGCGATGCGTTACACCGAGGCCCGTCTGTCGCCCATCGGCACGTTGATGCTCGCCGATCTCGACAAGGACACGGTTGATTTCCAGCCCAACTACGACGAGACGCGCCGCGAGCCGAAGGTGCTCGCCGCCGGCTTCCCGAACCTTATCTGCAACGGCTCCACCGGCATTGCCGTCGGCATGGCCACGAACATCCCGCCCCACAACCTCAGCGAGGTCGTGGACGCCTGCATCCACCTGATTGACAACCCGGAGTGCGAGGTCGAGGCCATCTGCAAGATCATCACCGGCCCTGATTTCCCCACCGGCGGCATGATCTGCGGCAAAGGGCCGATCCTGGAGGCCTACAAGAGCGGCCGCGGCACGATCAAACTCCGCGGACGCGCCGGCGTCGAGGAATCCGGCGGCAAAGACCAGATCATCATCACCCAGATGCCGTTCAACGTCGCGCCGTCCACCGTCGAGACCCAGGTCGCCGCGCTCGTCAACGACAAGCGGATCGAGGGCGTCTCCGACATCCGCAACGAAACCAACAAGGACGGCGTCCGCCTCGTCATCGAGTTGAAACGCGGCGCCATCCCGAAGGTCATCCTCAGCAACCTTTTCAAGCACACCTCGCTTGAAACCACCATCGGCATCAACCTGCTCGCCATTGACCGCGGCCGGCCGCGCACGCTGAACATCAAGCAACTACTCGAATGCCACACCGAGCACCGCCGCGAGGTCATCGTTCGCCGGACCCAGTTTGAGTTGCGCGCCGCCGAGGCGCGCGCCGAGACCCTCGACGCCTACCTCGTCGCGCTGTCCAACCTCGACGAGTTCATCCGCATCATCCGCGAGTCCCGCGCGCGCGAAGAGGCGAAGATCAAGCTCATGTCGTTCTCGTGGACCAAGGCCCAGGTCCAGCACTTCGGCCTGCACATCCGCAGCGACGCGCGGCTGGTCAGCGGCCGTTACGAGTTCAGTGAGAAACAGGCGGACCAGATCCTCGACCTGCGCCTCTACCAGCTCACCGGCATGGAGCGCGACAAGATCAGCAAGGAATACAAGGAGATCATCGCCAAGATCAACGAGTTGGCCGGCATCCTCGCCAGCGAGGCGAGAATCTGGGGTGTCGTCAAAAAGGAAATGAAGGAGTTGAAGGAGAAGTTTGGCGACACACGCCTGACCGACATCGTGCCCGAGGAAGGCGAAATCAAGATCGAGGATCTTATCGCCAACGAGCCGGCCATCATCACCATCACCCACAGCGGCTACATCAAGCGCACCGCCGTCTCCGCCTACCGCGCCCAGCGCCGCGGCGGCAAGGGCGTCAGCGGGCAGGACACCAAGGACGACACCGATTTCGTCGAGCATCTGTTCACGGCCAGCACGCACGACTTCATTATGTTCTGCACCGAGAACGGACGCGTGTATTGCGAGAAGGTCTATGACATCCCGGAGGCCGGACGCGCCGCGCGCGGCAAATCCATCGCCAACCTGCTCGCATTGCGCGAGGGCGAGAAGGTCGCCGCGATGATCCGCATCCAGGAGTTCAGCGACCAGCTCTTCCTGTTCTTCGCGACCCAGAACGGCGTGGTCAAGAAGACCAACCTCGGCGAATTCGCCAACGTCCGCCGCGGCGGCATCCAGGGCATCAACATCGAGAAGAACGACCGCCTCATCGGCGTGAAGCGGACCAACGGCAACAGCGAAGTTGTGCTTGTCTCGCGCACCGGTCAGTCCATCCGCTTCCACGAGGAAGAGGCCCGCGACATGGGCCGCACGGCCACGGGCGTCTGGGGCATGGACCTCGATGACGATGATCTGCTCGTCGCCGTCGAAATCGTGGACCCCGCCGCCACGCTGCTCGTCGCCGGAGAGAACGGCATCGGCAAGCGCACCGACTTCGAGGAATACCGCAAGCAATCCCGCGGCGGCAAGGGCATCATCACCATGGCCACCAGCGAGAAAACCGGCCGCGTCGTTGGCGCGCTCAGCGTCACCGACACCGACGAGATCATGCTCACCACCGCCGGCGGCCAGACCGTCCGCTGCCGCGTGAAGGACGTGCGCACCAGCGGGCGCAACACGCAAGGCGTCCGTCTGATCGCCCCCGGCTCCGGCGACAAGCTCGTCGCCATCGCCCGAGTCATCACCGAGTCGCAGGAAGCCGCCGCCGAAAGCGGCCAGCCCTCCCTCCCGTTACCTCAACCCGCAACAGAACTGCCCAAGCCCGACGCCATCCAGTAGGTCGCGCCCGACAAGCGCGAACCTGCTTCCCAACGAGGGGATGGGGTATTGCTTTCGCGTGAAACCCGATTTCAAATCACTGACATTGGCCGAGCTTTCGTCGTTGCTGAAGAAAGGCGGCCACCCGTCTTACCGTGCCGGACAGGTGCTACAGTGGGCCTACGAGCGCGCCGCGGAATCGTTCGAGGCGATGAGCAACCTGCCCGCGCCGCTGCGGCAGTGGCTCGCAGAACAGTTCGACCTCTGGACCGTCCGCGAACTCCGCGAACAACACTCCACCGACACCACCGAGAAGTTCCTCTGGCAGTTGCGCGACCAGCAGTTCATCGAGACCGTCCTAATCCCCGCCACGCCCGGCCTGACCTCGCGCGCTGACCGCCACACTGTCTGTGTCTCCACGCAGGTCGGTTGCGCCTATGGCTGCAAGTTCTGCGCGAGCGGCCTGGCCGGTTTCCGGCGCAACCTCACCGCGGGCGAGATCGTGGATCAGATTCTCGCCATCATCCGCATCGGGCGCACCACCGGCATCCGCGTCGCCGGCGAGACGGGCCAGCCCGACCCCGATTTCCACATCAACAACATCGTCATCATGGGCATGGGTGAGCCGCTGGCCAACTACACCAACCTGATCAAGGCCCTGCGCATCATCAATGCCCCGTGGGGCCTCGGCATCGGCGCGCGCAAGATCACCGTCTCCACCAGCGGCCTCGCCCCGCAAATCCGCACCCTCGCCGACGAAACGATGCAGTTCCGCCTCGCCGTGTCGCTGCACGCCCCCACCGACGAGGTCCGCGCGAAAATCATGCCCATCAACCGCAAGTATCCGCTGAAGGATCTCATCGCCGCCTGTGAATACTACGGCCGCGTCAGGGGGCGGATGCTGACGTTCGAGTATATCCTCATCGAAGACCTGAACGACTCGTTTGAACTGGCCGGCAAGCTCGCCGCGCTGGCCCGGCAGGTTCACGCCAAGGTCAACCTCATCCCCTACAACACCGTCGAGAGCCTGCCGTGGCGCCGGCCGCCCACCAACCGCTGCCTGGCGTTCGCCCAGCAACTCAAGAAGCACGGCATCCCCGCCACGCTCCGCATTGACAAAGGCACCGACATCGCCGCCGCCTGCGGACAGTTGCGGCTGAAAAGCTGCGGTCAGCTTTCAGCTCGCAGCTCGCAGCTCGCAGCTCGCAGCTCGCAGCTCGCAGCTCGC